>JBFWNZ010000049.1:0-16373 GCA_050250795.1 Alphaproteobacteria bacterium
TGGAAAGCTTTCGTGCGGATGCTATCGGCGAGGCGACTACGCCGCACCTGCTGGCGGCGGCGAAGTCGGGCATGCGGTTCGCGCAGCACCATGCCATCGCAGCCTGGACGGTGCCGAACATCATCGCCCTGCTGACCGGGCTGTCGCCCTTCGCGCAGGGGGTGCACGCACGCGGCCAGACCGTGGACCCGGCACTCGACCTGCCGCTGGAACGGCTGTCGGAGGCGGGCTGGACCGTCGCCGGGCTCCAGGCCTTCATGGGGATCGACGTCTACGGTCATCTCGGCCTGTCGGTCGATCCGGGGGCGGACCTGAATGGCTGGCTGTCCCGGCATGCGGCGGGCACCGATCCGTTCCTGCTGTGGTACCACTACACCGACACGCATCTTCCCTATGCGCCCAAGGCGCCGGGAGTCCGCGAACGGGCACTGGCATTGGCAGCGGACGAGGCGGCGCGGGCACGGGCGGAGCAGGTGTCGGCGCAGCCGGCGATCCGGGCGGGAAGCCTTGCCTTCGAGCCGGGCGACCTGAAGCCCATCCGGGCGCTCTACGATGCGAATATCGGCGAGTTCGACGTCTGGTTCGGGGCGTTCTGGCGCTTCTTCCAGGCCAGCGGCTTGGCGCGCGACACCATCCTGGTGGTGACGGCGGACCATGGCGACGAGTTGCTGGAACGCGGCCATGTCGGCCATGCCTCGACGACGCTGGACGGGCATCTTTATGAGGAGGTGCTGCATGTCCCGCTGTTCCTGTGGCTGCCGGACGGCACCGGGGCCGGCCGTACGGTCGCGGCGCCGACGGATCACCTCGACGTCATGCCGACCCTGCTGGCGCGGCTCGGCCGGACGCGCGACCTGCCGCCCGATGCGGAGGGACGCGACCTCGCGGCGCCGGTCATGCCTGCCCGGCCCTGGATGGGGCTCACCAGCCGCGGCGGCTTCGCCGAGCCGGACCCGCTGCATATCGACCGCTTCATCGCGGCGATGGCCGAGGACGGCCTGAAGCTGCATCTCTGGCAGCAGGCGGGACGCGCCGTGCGGACGGCCCTCTACGATCTGCGTACCGATCCGGGCGAAACCCGCGATGTCGCGGCGGATCATCCCGAACGCGCGCGCGCCATGACCGAGCGGCTGGAGGCACGCCTGCACGGCATGCGGCCGCCCTCGCCGCTGGCAGGGCCCCAGGGCGACGGGGCCGGTCCTGTCGCCTGGGTCCGTCCCGCAGGCAGCAGGGTGGTGGGCTATGCCGATGTCGCGGCAGGCTTCGCGCTGGAATGGTCGGGCGATCCCGATGCGGCCTATGCGGTGGAGTACCGGGCCGGGGAGGGGGCGCTGACCTTGTCCGGGCGGCTGCAGGCGGCGGGGACGCATCTCGCCTTCGGCCCGGTGGAGCGCAGCTACTGGGAGCGTTTCGTCCTGCCCTATGGCGTCGTGCGGCTTCGCGTCGGTGCCGGAGGCACAAGCTGGAGCGACTGGATCACCATGCGGCTCGTTCCATGACCCCGACGCCAAGGCCGATCCGTGTCGCGGCGATGCTGGCCTTTCTGGCCGGGCTCGCGATCTACGGCTGGGGGGCGGTGCATTCGCCGCTGCTCGACGCGGATCGCATGGCCGAACGGACCTACAGGCAGGCCGTCGCGGCGGGGGCGGCCGTCAGCGCCGAGGATGCGCGGCTGGCCGAACGCTACTGGCAGCGTTATCCGGATATCGCCGCCGACCCCTATTTCGGCCGGGCGGGGCCGGCCGGTCCGCGCGGCGCGCGCGACCACTACGACAAGCATGGGCGGCGCGAAGGCCGCATCTGGGGCGAATGAGGGATCAGCCGGCGGTCGAGCAGGGCGGCGGCGACATCGTCTTGGTGCACAGCTTGATCGCCCAGGTGCCGGGCACGCCGCTGCGGGTGAACTCCGACTTCGCAGCGGCGACGCCGGAACCCGTGAAGGGGCCGACCACCACGCGATAGAGCGGCGCGCCCTTGGATTCGGCGACCGAAATCTGGGTCGCCTTGTCGATATGGGCGCGGCGCATCATCTCGGCGTTGCTCGCGTTGCGGAAGCTGCCGATCACCACATACTCCGCAGTGCCGACCGGTGACGCAGGGCTCGCCATCGGCATGGCGGGACCGGCCTTGGCGGGTGCGGAGGCAACGGCTGCGCGCGGCGGCGTGGCCATTGCCGGTGCGGCGGGCGCAGCGGGCGCGGCGGGCGCAGCGGGCGCAGCCGCCATCGGGGCGGCAGGGCCCTCAGCCATGGGCGCATCCGGGGTAGACGCCATGTCCAGGGCGGCAAGCCCCACGGCCGCGGTGGCAGCCGTGAAGGTCAACGGCTCGCAACCGCCGACGGCCAAAGCCAAGCCCAAGACTGCCAACCCACGCGCATACATGGTCTTTTCCCCGTTTCGAATCGTCACCCCTAGATATGGTAATGTGCCATCGTAAAGATTGAAGAGTCCATGTTTCGGGCCGCGAACGATCGCCTATGGCGACATCGTCGGGCCGGGTTGAGAAGCTTCCGGAGACCGTGATAGACAGCGCCAAGCCTTGGTCCGGCTGCGATTCCGGAGCATTGCAGCGGCGGCGGACCGTTCGATCCCGGCCGCAGCGTAGCGATGCGGATGCTGCGGATTGCGGCGGCGGGCGCTACAGTTTCGGCCGTCGCCGTCTCGTTTGCGGCGACTCGGGGAAACGGACAAGAAGGAAGAACGGGGTTTGCTGGAACATATCCTGGTTCCCATTAACCGTGCGGGCTGGCCCTTCATCGCGATATTCGCGGCCATCGCGCTGGCGCTGGCGGCGTTCAGCGATGTCCTGGGCTGGATCGGCGCGCTGCTGACGCTCTGGTGCGTCTATTTCTTCCGCGATCCGCCGCGCGTGACGCCGCTGCGGCCCGGCCTGGTGGTAAGCCCTGCGGACGGCTTGGTGCAGTCGGTCGTCGCGGCCGTTCCGCCGGCCGAGCTGGGCATGGCGGAGCGGCCCTATACCCGCGTCTCCATCTTCATGAACGTCTTCGACGTGCATGTGAACCGCGTGCCGGTGGCGGGCCGCGTGGCCGCCACGGCCTATCGTCCGGGCAAGTTCTTCAATGCCTCGTTCGACAAGGCCAGCGAGCACAACGAGCGGCAGTCGATCATGATCGTGACGCCGGACGGCGTGGAGGTGGGCGTGGTCCAGATCGCGGGTCTGGTCGCCCGCCGGATTCTCTGCGACGTGTCCGAGGGGCATACGGTGGTGACGGGCGAGCGCTACGGCATGATCCGCTTCGGCAGCCGGCTCGACGTCTATCTGCCGGCGGAGACCGGCATTCAGGTGATCGAGGGGCAGCGGGCCATCGCGGGCGAGACCGTCCTCGCCGACCTGACGGACGACGAGCCGACCCGTACCGGCGAGGTGCGCTGACATGTTCCGTCCCCAGCGCGAACGCCTCCGGACGCAGTCCTTCAATCGCATGATCCCGAACATGCTGACCATGCTGGCGCTGTGCGCCGGCCTGACGGCGCTGCGGTTCAGCATCGAAGGGCGGTTCCAGCCGGCGGTGATCGCGCTGCTGGTGGCGGCGATCTTCGATTCGCTCGACGGCCGCGTGGCGCGGCTGCTGCGGCAGTCGAGCAAGTTCGGCGCGGAACTGGACAGCCTCAGCGACTTCCTGGCCTTCGGCATCGCGCCGGCGGTGCTGCTCTATCTCTGGGCGCTGGACACGGCGGGGCCTGTCGGCTGGGTGCTGGCGCTGGCCTACAGCGTCTGCTGCGCGCTGCGGCTGGCCCGCTTCAACACGGATCTTGAGGAACCCCGCCTGCCGGCCTGGGCCAAGAACTATTTCACGGGCGTGCCCTCGCCGGCCGCGGCCGGGCTGGTTCTTATCCCGGTCATCCTGTCCTTCCAGACGGACCTGGCGTTCCTGCGCGAGCCCGCCTTCGTCGGCCTGTTCATGGTGGCGGTGGCCGGCCTGATGGTCAGCCGCGTTCCCACCTATTCGTTCAAATCGGTTCGCATCCAGCACCGTTACGCTCTGCTGGCGATGCTGGCGGTCGCCCTGTTCGCGGCCCTGATCGTCAGCGCGCCCTGGTTCACGCTTTCGGCGATCCTGCTGGCCTATCTGATCTCGCTGCCGTTCAGCTGGGTGAATTTCCATCGCCAGCGGCGGGAACTCGGCGACGCGCCGCCCGAGGAGTAGGCCGTCAGGTCCGGTCGGCGAATTCCCGGCTGAAGGACAAACCCAGGCCCGGCCGGTCGGACAGCACGAACGCGCCATCCTCGAAGACCGGCGGCTGCTCGAACAGGCGCCACAGCCAGCTTTTGAATTCGGCGACCAGCCCGTTCGGGACGGCCGCGACCAGCTGCGCCTGGATTTCCGGCGCCAGATGGCTGATCACCGGCGTGTTGAAGGCTTCGGCCATCGCCGCGATCTTGAGCCACGGGGTGATCCCGCCGACGCACATCCAGTCGATCATCGCGATGTCGACCGAGCGGGCTTCGAGCATCAGGCGATAGGGCGTGACGCCCAAGTTGCGCTCGCCGGCCATGACCGGCGTGTCGAGCGCGGCGGCGATTTCGGCCAGCCCGGCATAATCGTCATGCCGCGTCGGATCCTCGATCCAGAAGAAATCGAGCTCGGCGAGGCGGCGGCCGATATCGATGGCCTGGGCGGTGCGCCAGCGCTCATTGATGTCGCAGGTGAGGCGGATGTCCGGCCCGACGGCCTCACGGACCAGCCGGGCCCGGTTCACCTCGCGCGCCGTCGTCGGATCGCCGTCCAGGGCCAGATGCATCTTCACGATCCGGAATCCCTTGGCGACGATCCGCTCCGCCGCGCCCGCGATCTGGTCGTCGGAGAGGCCGCGATGCAGCGGGCCGCTGGCATAGCAAGGTATCCGGTTGCGTGTGCCGCCCAGCAGCTTCCACAAAGGCTGGCCTGCGACCTTGCCCTTGATGTCCCATAGCGCGGTGTCGATGGCGGCGAGCGCGAACAGGAACAGGCCGGAACCGCCCAGGCTCGATGCGGCGCGGTTCAGCTTGGCGATCGCGGCCTCGATGCGCTGTGGATCGTCCCCGACCAGCAGCGCTGCCAGTTCCTCGGTCGCGGCATGCAGCGCGCGGGTCAGCCCGCCCTGCGAGAAGGCGAAGCCGATACCCTCGACGCCCTGGTCGGTCCGGATGCGCAGCGTCACGACCGGCCAGATCTTGGGCAGGCGTTCCACCGGCCCGGCATAAACGTCCTCGTCGGGGACCTCGACGGTGCGGACGCGAATCTCGGTGATCTTCATGGCCGCGCCGGTCAGGCCGCGTCGGGCTGTGCCATCGGGTCGCCGGCCACGGTCGGCCCGTCCCCCGCAAGGGTGGTCCGCCGCATGACGCGGGCATGCTGCCCCTCCTGCCAGGGGCGGCCGCGATGCAGGACGCGGCGGTTGTCCCACATCACGATGTCCTTGGGCTGCCAAGCGTGGGTGTAGACGAATTCCGGCCTTGTCGCGAAGGTCGTCAGTTCGCGCAGCAGGCGGAACCCCTTCTCCTTCGGCCAGCCTTCGATCCAGGAGGCGTGCGAGCCGGCATAGATCGCCTTGCGCCCGGTGACGGGATGGGTGCGCACCACCGTCTGCCGCACGGCCGGCAGGCCCTGCTTTTCGTTCTGCAGCAGCATGTCGCCGATCAGCCGGCGCCGCGATTCGACGATCCAGTGAACCGCGACCAGCCCTTCGAGCATCGCCTTGCGCGCCTCGGGCAGCGCGTCATAGGCGGCGGCTGCGTCGGCAAACTCCGTCTCGCCGCCCACACCGGGCGGCGGCACCGTGCGGCCGGACAGGATCGAGCCGTTCGCCGGCACGGGCTTGAAGGAACTGTCGGTATGCCAGGCCTGGTTGCCGCGCGAATAGATCACCGAGCGCGTGCCGGGCGGGTAGAGGTTGCCGTCGGCGTCGACGTTGGACAGGTTCGTCATCTCCGGCCGGTCCACGCCGCCATGCCGGTCCATCGTCAGGCTGGTTTCCAGCGGCCCGAAGCGGCGGCTGAACGCGATCTGCTGGTCGTCGTCGACATCCTGGTTCCGGAACACGAGAACGCCGTGTTCATGAAAGGCGTCGCGGACCGCGCCGAAGGTCGCGTCGTCCAGCGGTTGGCGCAGGTCGATCCCGGTAATCTCGGCGACAAAGCTTTGGGCAAGCCGGCGAATGCTGATCGGCATGGCGTTTCCTCGTTCCCGGTCCGAATACCGCGGTTCTCCGCACGCGTTTTGCGGAGCATACCGCGGCATCCGCATCCCTCATAGGATGTGGAACACCTCATAGATGGCGGAATTGGGCGTGCGGCGTCCGACGCCGACCGCGACCACACGATTGAGCCAGTCGTACTTCTTGCTCTCGGTCTCGAACATCGGCGTGTTGCGCAGATAGTAGGAGTCCGGTTCGACCTGCTCGCCGCGCGCGATGGCGTCCATCACCTCCTGCGGACCGCAGCGGATGCCGCGATAGTCGCAATAAATCAGGGCGTCGTCGTCGGTGCGGATCAACAGGCGGACATTGGGCAGCAGCGCGCCGTCGCGCCGGCCGATCAGCGTGTCGTTGCCGCCCGGCAGGATCACGCCCTTCACCTTCGGTCCCTCGATGCTGCCGCCGGCGAAGCAGTCCATGCGGCGGCGGCCGATCGGCGCCTCGCCGATCATGTGCATCTTTTCGACCACGATGGTCATGGTGAACAGGAATTCGGACTTCAACTCGATCATGGGCGCGGTTCCTCCGGTGTTTTGCCGCAGTGTCCGCCCGCCTCGCCGTGCCCGCAACCGAAAAGGCGGCTCCGGTCCCGCCCGCCTGCGCTACTGTCGGCACGCGACAGTGAGGGATGAGCCATGAATATCCGCCTGACCGACCGCGGGCCGCATATCGCGGTCGTGACCATCGACAATCCGCCCAAGCGCAACGCGATGACCCGGGGAATGCTGGGCGAGCTTGCGCGTCTGTGGGCCGAACTAGCGGCGGGGCCGCATCGCTGCATCGTGCTGACGGGGGCCGGCGAGCGTGCCTTCACCAGCGGCGCCGATCTGGGCGGCGACCTCAGCGTCAGCCCGGCCATGGCGCGGCAGGTGAACGACGCCCTGCTGAAGACGCGTGCCTATCCCAAGCCCATCGTCGCGGCGGTCAACGGCGACTGCGTGGCGGGCGGGGTGGAATTGCTGCTGTCGACGGATATCCGGATTGCGGCGGCGCATGCGCGCTTCGGCCTGCCGGAGGTGAAATGGGGCGTCTACCCTTTCGGCGGCGCGACGGTGAAGCTGTGGAGCCAGATCGGCTATGCGCGCGCGATGGACCTGTTGCTGACGGGCCGGTTGATCGGCGCGGACGAGGCGGCGTCGCTGGGGCTGGTCAACCGGGTCGTGCCGGGCGAGGCCGTGATGGCCGAGGCCCTGGCCGTTGCCGAAGCCATCGCCGCGAACAGCCCGGCCGCCGTTCAGGCGGTCAAGCGGCAGGTGAGCGGCATCCTGGCCGAGGCCGCGGCGGCGCGCGAGGCGATGGAGCAGGCGCTGGGCGACGGGGTGCGGGCGAGCCCGGATTTCAAGGAAGGCGTCGCGGCGTTCCTGGAGAAGCGGGCGCCGCGTTACGCGTGAGGCCGGACGAAAAGCTCGGCCAGCCGGCTGCGCTGAATCTTGCCGGTGGTGGTGAGCGGCAGGTCGCGGCCGGGGATCACCCGCAGCCGGCGCGGCACCTTGTATGCGGCAAGGTTTGCACGGCAATGCGCCTGCAAGGCTGCCTCGTCGGGCGGGGCGGCTTCGTCGCGCGGTACGATCACGGCGGCCACGACCTCGTCGCGCCTTGCATCCGGCAGTCCGATGACGAAGGCCGTCTCGACGCCGGGGTGCCGGCATAGCACGGCCTCGACCTCGGCCGGGGCGAGGTTGATGCCGCCGGTCTTGATCATCTCCTTCAGCCGTCCCCGGAACCGCACCTGCCCCGCATCGTCGATCAGGCCGAGATCGCCGGTCACGAACCACCCATCCGCGGTGAAGGCCGCGGCGTTGACATCCGGTCCGTCCAGATAGCCGGGCGTCACATAGCCGCGCACCAGGATTTCTCCCGTTTCGCCGTCCGGCAGCGGCATGCGGGTGGCCGGGTCCACGATGCGGATCGTGACGCCGGGAAGCGGCCGGCCGTTCGCGGCCAGCCGGCGCGCCAGCGGGTCGTGCGCGTCGGTCACCGCGCAATTCCCGTAGACCTCGGTCAGGCCGTAGACGTTGCAGATTTCGCGGGCGCCGAGATCGACGAGACGCTGGACCTGTTCCGGCGTTCCGATGGTGACGCCGGTGCGCAGGCTGGAAAGGTCGCGGCGCGGTCGGTCGGGATGCTCCCAGAGTGCCAAAGCCATATTGGGGGTGGCATAGACGGCGGTGCAGCCTTCGCGTTCGATCAGCGCCAGCGCTTCGCCGGCGTCGAACCGCTCTTGCAGCACGATGGCGCTGCCATGCGTCCAGGCGGCGAACAGGGCGTTCACGCAGCCCAGCGACCAGAACAGCGACACCGCCAGCCAGAGCCGGTCGTCCGGCGTCAGATGCTGGCGCTCGCCGATATGCCACATGTTCTCGATCAGCGCGAAATGTTGCAGCGGGACGCATTTCGGCCGGGCGGTCGAGCCGGAAGTGTACAGAATGAAGCCGGGATCCGCGGGTCGGGCGGCCGGTGCAGGGGGCGGCCCGTCGCCCAGCGCATGAAAGGCGGCGTAAGCGATCCGGTCGGCGCCCTCGGCCGGCCCGTCGACCACGATCACCCGGTCGAGCGGCACGCCCGTCGCTTCCGTCAGCGCCAGCAGGTCGCGCCCGGCGAAGCGCGCCTGGACGACCAGCCAGCGGACCTGCGCATGGGCCAGCTGGTAGGCGAGTTCCGGGGCGGTCAGCCAGGTGTTGAGCCCGACCACGGAGGCGCCCAGATGCATGGCTGCGAAGGCGCAGGGCACCCATTCGGGGCGGTTGCCCATCAGGATGCCGACCCGGCCGCCGGGTGCGACGCCGATCTTCCGGAAGGCGGCAGCAAGCCGCGAAACCTCGGCGGCGACATCCGCAAAATGCCAGCGGATACCGCCGCCGATCAGGGCCTCGCGATCCGGATAGCGCCGCGCCAGTTCCGCCACGAGTTCCGGAACCGTGCGGCTCTCCGGCATGCGCGGCGGCATATCAGGCCGCTTCGTACATCTCGCTCGGCTGGCCGCGGACCGTGGTGCGGACGAAGATGCGCCGCTCGTTGCGCGGATAGTCCAGCCGGCCGCAATGCATGACGCCGGCGCGGTTCTCCCAGAGCAGGGTGTCGCCCACGCGCCACTCATGCTCCCAGCGGAACTCGTCACGGTCGATCCAGTCGAACAACTCGTCGAGCAGCGCGTCGCTCTCGGCCTCCGATACGCCCTGGATGCGCACGGTCATCAGCGGGTTCACATAGATCGCGGGCTTGCGCGTGATCGGATGGACGCAGATCACCGGATGCGTGACCGTCGTGTTCTCCTTGCCTTCCTTGTCGAGCGAGGCGGCGGCCACGTTGGTCAGCTTGTTGCGCGAGTTGTAGCCATAGGAGAACTCGGCGCGCAGGCCGCGCAACCGCTGCTTCATCTGCGCGGGCAACCGCTCATAGGCCGTGTACATGTTGGCGAAGCAGGTGTTGCCGCCATAGGAGGGCACTTCGATGGAGTGCAGCAGGGTCGCCTTGGCGGGAACCGGGTCGTAGGACAGGTCCGAGTGCCAGCCGTCGCGCAGCTTCTCCATCGCGCCGCGGCTCGCGGCGGTGATGTCGAATTTCCCGCCTTCATCGACATTCTGCATCATCACGACCTCCGGCACTTCATGGTGCTGGAAGCGCCGCTGCACATGCGGCTGCAGGTCGCCGAAATGGCGGGCGAATCCGGCGAGGCCCTTGGCGTCGAGGGGGGCGTCGCGGAAGCGCAGGACCAGATGGTCCAGGAAGGCCTGTTCGATGATGGCAACGTCCTTCGGGTCGAGCGGCCGGGCCGGATCGATGCCGCGGATTTCGGCGCCGAGGATGTCGCCGACGGGATGCACGGTTGCGGACATGGGCGTCTCTCGCTGTTGCTTCCTACCTGTGGCGCCTTGCCGGCGCCTGTTCTGCGGCCGTCCCCCGACGAGCCGGAAGCGAGTGTACCCTACCGATTTACCTTGGACGAGAGCCCGAACGCCGCAGCATCACGCCGGCCGGTCGCCCTCGATGGTGACGCGATGCATCCGCCGCCGCTGGCCCTGATAGTCGGGCACCGCGTAATGCTGGGTGCAGCGGTTGTCCCACAGCGCGAGCGATCCCGGTGCCCACCGGAAGCGACACGTGAATTCCGGCTTTGTCGCATGCTCGCGCAGGAAGCCGAGCAGGGGGCCGCTTTCGGCCTCGGTCATGCCCGCGAGCCGCTGGACATGCACGCCGATATAGAGCGACCGGCGGCCCGTTTCCGGATGGGTCCGGACCAGCGGATGCTCGGCCGTGATCGGATCGGCGCGTTCCTGAAGGTTCGTCGCCATCGAGGTCTTGCCGCCATAGCGGTCGGCGCGCGAACCGGCCTTGCCCGGCGTGTCGCCGACGCAGTGCGACCGCTGTCCCGCCAGCATCGCCTGCATGGCCGGGCTCAGCCGCTCCAGGGCCAGATACATGTTCGCGAACATGGTGTCGCCGCCATAGGGCGGAACTTCATGCGCATACAGCATCGTCGCCATGGCCGGCTGCGGGTTGAACATCTGGTCGGTGTGCCAGACGCTGCCGAAGGTGTAGGTGTCGTCCGGCTCCTTGCGGATTTCCAGCACCTCGGGCTGCTCCGGCAGGCCGCGCATATAGGGGTGGAGGTGGATGCCGCCGAAGCGCCGCGCGAAGGCCACCTGCTGCGCCGGGGTGATGTCCTGGTCGCGGAAGAACACCACGAGATGGTCGAGAAAGGCCTGCTTGATCTCCGCGAAGACGTCGGTGCCGAGGTCTTCGGACAGGTCGATGCCGTCGATCTCCGCGCCCAGCGCGCCGGCCAGCGGCCGGACGCCGATATATCGGTAGTTGCGCATGTTTCTGTTCCTCCGCTCCCGCGACTCTGCCGGAGCCGGCATGCGGGCGTCAATTCGTCCGGACAAGCCGGCGGACGATCCCGAGGCTGGACCGGCGGCCGCGGCAACGGCAGAATCCAGGACGCATAGCGAAGGGGGACGGGCAGCCGTGTCGGAAGGAACCATCCTGTTGGGCGCAGGCGATGCGCCGGTATCGCTCGATCTGCGCTTCGCCAACCGCCACGGGCTGATCGCCGGGGCGACCGGAACCGGGAAGACGGTGACGTTGCAGGTGCTGGTCGAGGGATTGTCGGCGGCGGGGGTGCCGGTGTTCCTCGCCGATGTGAAGGGCGATCTGTCCGGTCTCGCCGTGCCGGGCAACGGCTCGGACAAGCTGCGCGAACGGGCGCAACGCACCGGTGTCGCGAACTATGAACCCCAGGGGACCCCGGTCGTGTTCTGGGATGTGTTCGGCGCCGGCGGCCATCCGATCCGCGCCACGATCTCCGATCTGGGCCCGCTGCTGCTGGCGCAGTTGTTCGAGCTGAACGACACGCAGGAAGGCGTGCTGCACGCCGCCTTCGCCTATGCCGACGACCAGGGGCTGCTGCTGCTCGACCTGAAGGATCTGCGTGCGCTGCTGGCGCATGTGGCGGACAAGCGCGACGCGTTGAGCGCGACCTACGGCAATATCGCGCCGGCATCGGTCGCCTCGGTGCAGCGGCGGCTGATGGTGATCGAGCGCGAGGGCGGTGCCGCCTTCTTCGGCGAGCCGGCGGTCGACATCCGCGATCTGCTGCGTTGCGACGACCAGGGCCGCGGGCTCGTGCATCTGCTGGTGGCCGACCGGCTGATCCGCACGCCGCGCCTCTACGCCACCCTTCTGCTCTGGCTGCTCGCGGAACTGTTCGAGGACCTGCCCGAGGTGGGCGACCGCGACCGGCCGCGTTTCGTGCTGGTGTTCGACGAGGCGCATCTGCTGTTCGACCGCGCGCCGCGCGCGCTGGTCGACCGGGTGGAGCAGGTGGTGCGCCTGATCCGCTCGAAGGGCGTCGGCGTCTATTTCGTCACCCAGTCGCCGAGCGATCTGCCGCCGGATGTGCTGGGCCAGCTCGGCAACCGCGTGCAGCACGCGCTCCGGGCCTTCACGCCGCAGGACCAGCGCGCGGTGCGCGCCGCGGCCGAGACCTTCCGCGCCAATCCCGATTTCTCGACGGCGGCGGCGATCACCGAGTTGGCGGTGGGCGAGGCGCTTGTCTCGCCGCTCGATGCGCGCGGCATGCCGGGGGTGGTCGAGCGCGCCTATATCCGGCCGCCGGCCTCGCGGATCGGGCCTGCGACGCCCGCGGAATGCGCGGCGGCGCGGCAGGCCAGCCCCTATGCCGGCATCTACGACACGCCGGTCGACCGAGAATCCGCCTACGAGATACTGGCCAGGAGGGTGGCGCCGCCGCCGAAGCCGGACCCTGCGCCGAAGCCGGCGCCGCAACGCGGCGGTTCGCTGGGCGAGACCTTCGGCACCACGCTGGCGAAGAGCGTGGCGCGCGGTGTGGGCGCGCAAATCGGTTACGCTATCGTGCGCGGCATCCTGGGCGCGATTCTCAAGGGCCGTTGAACGGCCCGCGCACCGACGCCGTCAGGCGGCGATGACGGCGTCGCCGGCGATCTGGGCGCGGTGCATGATCCGGCGTGCATCGGCATCGAACGGGTCGCGCCGGTGCATGGTCGCCCGGTTGTCCCAGATCACGAGGTCGCCGACCCGCCAGCGCTGCGTCCAGACCAGGGATGGCTGGGTCGCATGCGCCCAGAGCCGGTCGAGCAGGCGTTCGCTCTCCTCCAGGTCCATGCCCAGGATGTAGCCGTTGCGACGGCGACCGAGCAGCAGGCACTTCCGCCCGGTCACCGGATGGATGCTGACCAGCGGGTGACGCGCGCCCGGCGTCTGGCGCGGATCGGTGACCGGCTGGTACTCCTTGCGCAGCTCGCCCGCGCTGTTGAGGCTGTTGTCGTGGATCGCCACGCGGCCTTCGACGGCCCGCTTCAGATCCTCGGGCAGGGTGTCATAGGCCTTGGCCATGCTGGCGAAGGAGGTGTCGCCGCCGCTGGCGGGCACCTCAAGCGCATACAGCACGATGCCGGCCGGCGGCAGGTCCTTGTAGGTCATGTCCGCATGCCAGGCGGCCTCGCCGGCGCCCAGATTGCCGATCGGCGTCCCGTTCTCGATCACGTTCGAGATCACCATCAGGTCCGGATAGTCCGGCAGGAAGGGCTTGTTGGAATATCGGTTGGGATGCGGCGGCATCAGATTGCCGAAGGTCCGGCTGAATGCGAGCAGGTCGTCGTCGCTCATCCGCTGGTCGCGGAACAGCAGGACCGAATATTCCGCCCAGGCGGCGCGGACGGCCGCGGCCGTGCCGGCGTCGAACGGCCGGGACAGATCGAGGCCGCAGATTTCGGCGCCGAGCGCAGGCGACGCCGGCCGGATGTCGAGCCGGACGGTCGTTGCGGTCGGGCCGGATTGCTTGCTTGTCATGAGCCCAACGCTCCCTTTGTTTCCTCCCAGGGACGTGCCCGTAGTATAGCCCTGACCCGGCGGTATCGGGAGTCCGCCGGACAGAGGGCCTCATGAGCGAGATCGCATTTACCGTCTGGGAGTTCGTGCGCGTGATGGTCCGCCTGGAAGCGGCGGCCGAGGGCGATCCGAAGGGTCCCCAGGCGGCGCTGCTGGCCGAATGGCAGGACATCTGGTCGGAACTCGACGCCGAACTCGCGCGGTTGGGCGAGAGCGATCCCGATTCCATGCAGGCGCTGATGCTGGATCACGATCTGCGGGTCGATCTGCCGGCGATGCAGCGGCCGGCCCTGATACGGACCTTGGACGAGGTGGTTGCCGAGATGCGGTCCGCGACGGACGGCGTCGATGCCGATCTGCGCGCCGCGCTGACGGCGGAGGCGGAGGCGCTGGACGCGCTCCGCCGCCGGCTCGCCAAAACGGATTAGGCCTTGCCCTGGTCCTTCAGCACCGCATGCGCCTCGCGGAAGCCTTCCAGCCCGGCGGGGAAGCCGGCATAGACGGAGGTGTGCAGCAGCACTTCGGCGATTTCGTCGGGAGTCGCGCCGTTGTTGAGCGCGCCCAGCACATGCACCTTGAGTTCGGAGGAACGGCCGAGGCAGGCCAGCAGCGCCACGCTGAGGAAGCTGCGGGTCTTGCGGTCGAGACCGGGTCGCGACCACACATCGCCCCAGGCATATTCGGTCGTCACCTGCTGCATCAGCTTCAGGAACGGGCTTTCCGCCGCCTTGCTCAGCGACGCCTCGACATGCTTGTCGCCCAGCACCGCCTTGCGGGTGGCCAGGCCGCGCTTGAAGCTCTCGGTCTCGTTGTAGTCGCCCTTCGCCATGATCGTTTCCTCCTGTGCGTTGGCGGCCGATCATAGCGGGAAGCCGGGCGGGCGCTACAGCCGCTCCACCTCCGGTTTGGGAACCGGCTGGTCGGGGAATCCCTCGATGGTGGTCAGCGCCTCGCGGTCGCGCTGGAACATGGGCGGGCTGACCATGTACTGCGCGAGCAGCCGCGCGACCGACGAGATGGCGTCCTTGTGCGTCCGCTCATAGCCGTGCGAGGCGTCGACGCCGAAGGTGACGAGGGCGGTGCGGATGTCGTTGCCGGCCTCCACCGCCGAGGCGCTGTCGGAACGGTAATAGCGGAACACGTCGCGCTGATAGGGGATCGCATGCTGGCGGCACAGCGCGATCATGTGGCGCGTCAGGTGATAGTCGAAGGGGCCGGTCGAATCGCCCATCGCGATGGTGACGCCGAACTCGCTGGAGCATTGGCCGGGCGCCTGGGTGCCGTTATCGACCGTGACCATCTCGGCCACGTCGCCATGCAGCACCGCCGAACAGCCGGAGCCGACCTCCTCGGAAATGGTGAACAGCAGATGGCAATCGACGGGCAGCGTCTGGGCGGAATCCATGATCGCCTTGGCCGCGCCCATCATGGCCGCAACCCCGGCCTTGTCGTCCAGATGGCGCGAGTTGATGAAGCCGCTGTCGGTGATCTCGGGCATCGGATCGATGGCGACGATGTCGCCCACCGCGATGCCCAGCGCATGCAGGTCGTCGGCGGAACGCACCTTCTCGTCCAGGCGGATTTCGACATTGTCCCAGGACACGGGCTGGGTATCGATCTCGGTGTTGAAGGTGTGGCCGGACGCCTTGAGCGGCAGGATGGTGCCGCGGAAGGCGCGCTCGTCGGTGAACACGGTCACGCGCGCGCCCTCGGCGAAGCGGGCCGACCAGTGGCCGATCATCTTCACCGCCAGCCTGCCATTGTCCTTGAGATAGCGCACCATCGCGCCAAGCGTGTCGAGATGGGCGACCACGGCGCGGTCGGGTGAGGATTCGCGGCCCTTGAGGTTCGCCCGGATCGCGCCGCGGCGCGTGACCTCGAACGGAATGCCGAGCGCGCCCAGCTCCTCGCAGATCAGATGCACGATCCCGTCGGTATAGCCGGACGGGCTGGGCGTCTCCAGCAGCCGGCAGAGCAGGCCGGTGGTGTAGTCCATATCGGGTTGAATTGCGGTCATGCCGTCTCCTTCCGCGGTTCCGCCCGGCGCTGCGCCGTCTGGGGGAACAGCAGGTCGATGAACCGTTCGGCCGTTGGTTGGGGTTCGTGATTCGCGAGGCCGGGCCGCTCGTTCGCCTCGATGATCCGGTAATCGGCCTCTTCGACCGACGGCACCAGAAGGTCCAGCCCGACGACCGGGATGCGCAGCGCCTGGGCCGCGCGGATCGCGGCCTCGGCCAGGGCCGGATGCAGCCGCGGCGTCACGTCATGGATGGTGCCGCCGGTATGCAGGTTCGCCGTCCGCCGCACGCGGATCGTCCGGCCGGCGTCGGGGATGTCGCGGATCGCCAGCCCGGCCTCGCGCACGCAGCGCTCGGCCTCGGCATCCAGCGGGATGCGGCTTTCGCCGCCCGTCGCCGCCTGGCGGCGCCGGCTCTGCCGCTCGATCAACTCAGCCACCGTGTGGCGTCCGGTACCGACGACTTCGGGCGGCCGGCGGATGGCCGCGGCGACCACCGCATCGTTGATCACGAGGATGCGCAGATCGTCGCCTTCGACGAATTCTTCCAGCAGCACCGTATCGCAGACCGCTTTCGCCCGCTCCACGGCCGCTTCCACCTCGTGGATGTCGGACAGGTCGATGGATATGCCCGCACCCTGCTCGCCGCGCGCGGGTTTGACGACGACGCGGCGGTGCCGGGCGAGGAACCCGGCATCGTCGGTGCCGGCAACCTGCTGCGCCGGGAGGGCGAGCCCGGCGCGCGCCAGCACGCGGCGCGTGAGCGCCTTGTCGTCGCAGCGGCTCAT
>JBFWNZ010000050.1:0-16278 GCA_050250795.1 Alphaproteobacteria bacterium
CGAAATCGGTGTTCGCGATCTCTTCCTCGGTGAGGTCGAGGACGGTCTTGATATCCTGGATGCCGTTGTGGGCAAAGCGGATCGCACCGGCGGTGAAGCGGCTGTTGCCGCCGAATTCGGCCTTGGGCGCGCGCTCGAGCACGGCGACCCGTGCGCCGGTTTCCTGGGCGGCGAAGGCGGCGCAGAAGGCTGCATTGCCGGCGCCGACGACGATGACGTCGTAATCGGTCTTGGACATTCGCGAATCTCCCGAAATCTTGCGGGGGGCCGGACACGGACGGTCCGGGCCGGATGAAAGGAAGCAAGCGGCATTTTTGTATACGCGTGTATACAATCCGGTCAAGCGCGCTTTCCGCGGCATGTTGACAAGCCTGCGACGACCGCCGCACGATCCGGACTCAAAGGACGAGCGCCGGCGGGCCGAGAGGGGCGGGTCTACGCGCGCGGGTGGATGCGGGGATGGCCAACAGCTACGATTTCAGCCGCCTTAAGGTGCTGGTCGTGGACGACAGCGTATTCATGCGCCGTGTCGTGCAGACGATCTTGAGCGCCCTGGGGGTCAATGCCGTCGACTTCGCCGAGGATGGAAGCGCTGCTTTGGAGCGGCTGAAGACCTTTCCGGCCGATGTCGTGGTCTGCGACTGGGATATGCAGCCCATGAATGGGGCGCTGTTTCTGCGCCGGCTCCGCATGGACGACAAGAGCCCGAACGCCTATGTCTCGGTCATCATGCTGACGGGCTATACCGAGAGGGCCAGGGTCGAGCAGGCGCGCGAACTGGGCGTGACCGAGTTCCTGGCCAAACCCGTCACGCCGAAGGGCATCTACACGCGGCTGGTGGCGATGGTGGAGAACCCACGCCCCTTCGTCCGCACCCGCAGTTATTTCGGACCCTGCCGGCGCCGGCTTGAGAAGCCGGATTTCGAGGGAGACGACCGGCGTAACGAGGAAACCGCGCATGTCTGACGAAGCGGCGGACGGGCGGCCGCGCGACTGGCATGAGGTGATCCAGCCGCCGACGCGGCTTGCCGACAAGGTGAGCAAGACGCGCGGCGATCCCGATGCCGCCATGAAGCGGGCCGAGCGGGCCGTCCAGGTGGTTGCGCAGGAGTTCGGCAGCCATCTGGGCAAGGAACTGGCTGTGCTGGCCAAGCTGCAGGCGCGCTTTCGTGCCGAGCGGTCGGAGGCGGCGCTGGAGGCGATCCGCGCCGTCGTCCATGACCTGCGCGGGCAGGGAACGACCCTCGGGTTTCCGCTCGTCACGGAGATCGGCAGTTCGCTGTGCCGCTATCTGGCGGAGCGCGACATGGCGAAGCCCGTTTCGGTGGAACTCGTCGAACGCCATGTCGAGGCGCTCCGCGTCGTCTATCGCGACCGGATCGAAGGCCGCGGCGACGAATTGAGCCGCAAGGTCGCGAACGGCCTGCGCATGGCGGTGGACAAGCTGCTGAGCTAGTGCGGCACCACGGTCTTGGGGCCGAGGAAGCTGAGCCCGACCCGCAGGGCCTCCAGATTGAATACGGAATCGTGCTGGACGTTGGCGATGTTCACGTCCGGGCCGAACTCGGTGATCAGGAACTTCTGCAACTCGATCACGTCGTTGAGCGTGGTGCCCTTGATCCACGGACCCGGCAGTTCGATGATCACGCGCGAGAAATCGAGGCCGTTCTTCAGCGCATTCATCAGATCGCGCTGGACCTCGCCATCGATCATCAACTCCGCCGCTTCCACCAGCACCACATCCGCACCGGAATCGAAACAGATATTGGCCTGGCGCACGAGGTCGGCCGCCGTCTGCTTCACATCCTTCGATCCGACCTCGCCATGCACCTCGACCCCTGTGTCGGCGACCATGGCGATCATCCGCCGGCGCTCATCGTCGGTCAGCGGCACGCAATTGTCGGAGACCTCGATCGCCTCGATCCCCAGCCTTTTGACCTCTCGGCAATAGGGGATGATGCCTTGCCAGCTCTGGGTCGCGAACACGTATTCGAGGAATTGGCCGCCCAGGAACGGGCGGATCCGGTGGCGGTGGAACAGCTCGATCTTCCGGACCAACTGGTCCTCGGTGTAGAGACGGGCATGGCCGGCAACCAGCTTGCCCAGATCGACGAACGGGGCGACGAGATCGAGCACGTCGGCCAGCTGGCCCATCGGCATGCCCCAGTCCATCATCATGGTGAGGCCGGTCTTTCGGGGCTTTTCGGTGCTGCGGGCGGCGGGCAGGGGGACCATCTCGAAGGCATGCTTCGGCATCGGCGTTTCCTCCTCTGGCGCGTCTTGGCGGCGCGCATCCTATTTGTCCGGACTATACCCGCTTCCCGATTCGCGGGCGACGCCCTTATCCTGTCGGCAACCGGCGCCAGACCGGGTAACGAGGGAGGAAGGAATGCGCATCCGCCTGCTGGGAACGGGAACGCCGACGCCGTCGCTGACCCGCGCGAGTTCCGGCTACATGGTTGAGATCGGAAAGGACGTGATCCTGTTCGATCACGGGCCGGGCAGCCACAACCGTCTGCTGGAAGCGGGCAAGCGGGCGGTGGACGTCACGCATGTGTTCTTCTCGCACCTGCATTACGACCACTGCCTGGACTATATCCGTCTGCTGATGACGCGATGGGACCAGAGCGACGGCACGCTGCCTGACCTTAAGGTCTATGGCCCCGCGCCGCTGTCGCGGATGACGCAGCAGATTGTGGGCGAGGACGGCGTCTTCGGACCCGACCTGACGGCGCGGACGAAATGGCAGCCCAGCACCGATACCTTCAAATGGCGCGGCGGCGTGCTGCCGCGGCCCTGGCCGAAGCCGCAGGTGACGGAGCTGCGCAGCGGCAGCGTGGTGAAGGGCGATGGCTGGAGCGTCACCTGCCGCAGCGTCCAGCACGCGCAGCCCTATCTGACCTGCTATGGCTTCCGGCTCGACAGCGGCGAAGGCTCATTCGCCTATTCGGGGGATACGGGCCCCTGCGCCGGGATCGACAAACTGGCCGAAGGGGCCGACGTGCTGGTGCATATGTGCCAGTACATCTCGGGCACCGCGCCGTCGAAGGCGTATGAGAAGGGCAACACCGGCCATATCGAACTGGCGCAGCTTGGGGCGAGGGCTGGCGTGAAGAACCTCGTCGTCAGCCATATCCTGGCGCAGATGGACGTGCCGGGCGTTCGCGAGCGGCTGATCCGCGAGATGTCGGAAATTTATAAGGGCAATCTGTTCTGGGGCGAGGATCTGATGGAAATCCCCGTCGGCGATCCCCGGCCGGCGGAGATGAAGTAAAGGGGCGCGCGAAACAGGGCGCGGCGAGGCGGAGAAAAGCCGCCTCGCCGCAGCACCGACGAGCCTAGTGGCTCTTCTTGTCCATCTTCTTGTCCATCTTTTCGGACTTGTCCTTCATATCCTTGGACGCCTTTTCGGACTTGTCCTTCATATCCTTGGATGCTTTCTCCGGCTTGCCCTTATCGTGCATGCCCTTGTCGTCCTTCATGGCGTCCTTCTTGGACATGGCCTCGTCCTTCTGGGTCGCGGCATTCTCGCGACCGGCCATGCCGTGATCGCCGGCGGCCGTTCCGGCGCGATCCATGCCCTTTTCCATGGCACCGGCGTTGGACTTGTCCTGCGCGAGGGCGGGGGCGGCGGCGAGGCCGAGGCCGAGGGTCGCGGCAAGGACGGTCTGGGTCAGCGTGAATCGCATCGAAGCGTCTCCTCGTTCGAAAACGCCGGTACGTCATGATGACGAACCGGCAGGCGGGACATTGGCGTCCGCTTGGGGCGAAATTATGGCCGTATCATGGTAACGGCGTGATCACCTTTCCGTTGGCGAACCAGTTGCGAAGGTTGTCGATGGTGAGCTGCCCCATCGCCTTGCGGGTTTCGTAGGTGGCACTGCCCGCATGCGGGCAGAGCACGGCGTTCTCCAGGGTGAGGAAGGCCGGATCGATGTTCGGCTCGTTCACGAAAACGTCAAGCGCCGCGCCGGCGATCCGGTTCTCGCGCAGCGCCGCGATCAGCGCCGCCTCGTCGACCACGCTGCCGCGCGAGATGTTGACCAGCCAGCCCTCCGGGCCCAGCGCGTCCAGCACCGCAGTGCCGATCATCTTCTCCGTCTCCGCCCCGCCGGGGCAGGACAGCATCAGCACGTCGGACTCCGCTGCCAGCGCCGCCGGGGTGGGGTAGTAGGCGTAGGGCTGGTCCGCCTTCTTGCGCGGGCCGGTATAGGCGACCTTCATGCCGAAGGCGGCGGCGCGCTGGGCAATGCCCTGGCCGATCCGCCCGAACCCGACGATGCCGAGCCGCGTGCCGCCGATCTTGCGGCCGAAGCGCATCGAGCCCTCGGCGGGCCAGCGGCCGGACCGTACGAAGCGGTCGCCCTCCGCCACCCGGCGCAGCGCGTCGAACATCAGGCAGACGGCCATGTCGGCGACGCAGTCGGTCAGCACGTCCGGCGTGTTGGCGACGGCGATGCCGCGGGCCTTCGCCGCCGCCACATCGATGGAATCGACGCCGACCCCGAACGAGGAGATGACCTCCAGCTTCGGGAAGCGGTCGAGCATTGCCGCGTCCGGCCCGCGCTGGGCGCTGGCCAGCATGCCGCGCACCCGCGGCGCGATCTCTGCCGTCAGCGCCGCCGGGTCGGGATGGCCGATCAGGTTGTGGATGGTGAAGTCGGCGGCCAGCGCCTCGGGAACCCAGGGCGGCAGGCCCGAGACCTGCACGATCTCGATCGGCATCGGCATCGCTCCCTTATTTGCCGCCCAGCTTGGCGCGGAAATGGTCGTGCCGCTGCGAGGCGACGCCGGCCATCATGCCGAGATCGCTGCCCACCGCGATGAAGTCGTAGCCCCAGTCGATGTAGCGTTCGGCATCCGGGACCGAGGCGGTAAGGATGCCGGCCGGCTTGCCGTGCTTGTGGCAGAGGTCGAGGCCGCGGCGGATTTCCTTCTGCACCTCGGGATGGTTCGGATTGCCGATATGGCCCATCGAGGCCGACAGGTCGCTCGGCCCGATGAAGATGCCGTCCACGCCGTCGATGGCGGCCATGCCGGGGATGTTCTCCACCGCAGTGATCGTCTCGGCCTGCACCACCACGCACATCTCCTCGGCCGCGCGCTGGTAATAATCGACCACCTTGCCGAAGCCGTTCATGCGCGCCAGCGACATCACGCCCCGGATGCCGTCCGGCGGATAGCGGGTGGCGGCCACGGCGGCGCGCGCCTCCTCGGCGGTCTGCACCATTGGGATCAGCAGCGTCTGGGCGCCGATGTCGAGGATGCGCTTCATCAGCACGGGATCGTTCCAGGCGACCCGCACCATGGGCTCGCTGCCCAGCGGCTGGATCACCTGAAGCTGCAGCAGCACATCCGGCACCTCGTTCGGCCCATGCTCGGTATCGACGACGATCCAGTCGTAGCCGGCCACGGCCAGCATCTCGGCGACGGTGTTGCTGCGCAGCCCGCTCCAGATGCCGAGCTGCTTGCGGCCCTCCTTCAGCCCTTGCTTGAACGGGTTCTTGCGGATCTGCATGGAGCGCCTCTCTGCTGTCTGGGGTTCGGCCTAGTGAATCTCGGGTTCCGGCACCGGCTGGCCGGCGCGCAGGAAGTCGAAGTCGCAGCCCTTGTCGGCCTGCTCGATATGGCGGGCGTAAATCCAGCCATAGCCGCGCGGATAGATGGGCGTGGGCTGGGTCCAGGCGGCGCGGCGGCGGGCAAGCTCGTCGTCCGGCACATGCAGCACCAGCCGGCGCGCGGCAATGTCCAGTTCGATGCGGTCGCCGTCGCGCACGAAGGCGAGCGGCCCGCCGAGGAAGGATTCCGGCGCCACATGCAGCACGCAGGCGCCGTAGGAGGTGCCGCTCATCCGCGCGTCGGAGATGCGCACCATGTCGCGCACGCCCTGGCGCAGCAGCTTCTTCGGGATCGGCAACTGGCCCCATTCCGGCATGCCCGGCCCGCCGACCGGTCCGGCATTCTGAAGCACCAGCACGGAGTCGGCCGTCACGTCGAGCGCCTCGTCGTCGATGCGCGCGGCCATGTCGTTATAGTCGCGGAACACCACCGCCGGCCCGGTATGCCGGTGCAGATGCGGCTCGGCCGCCGTCTGCTTGATCACCGCGCCGTCGGGCGCGAGGTTGCCGCGCAGCAGGACGAGCCCGCCGGATTCGGCCAGCGGGTTGCCGCGCAGGCGGATGACCTCGGGGTTATGCACCTGGGCATCCGCGATGTTCTCGCCCAGCGTGCGGCCGTTGGCGGTCTGGCAGTCCAGATGCAGCAGGTCGCGCATCTCCGCCAGCATCGCCCGCAGGCCGCCGGCATAATAGAAATCCTCCATCAGGAAGCGCCCGGCGGGCCGCACATCGGCCAGCACCGGCGTGCCGCGCGCCAGCCGGTCGAAATCCTCCAGCGCGATGTCCGCCCCGGCGCGGCCGGCCATCGCCAGCAGATGGATGATCGCGTTGGTCGAACCGGACAGCGCCATCACCGTGACGATGGCGTTCTCGAAGGCGTCGCGGCTCAGAATGTCGGCCGGCGTCAGATCCTCCCACACCATCTCGACGATGCGCCGCCCGCTGGCGGCGGCCATGCGGATATGGTTGGCATCGGCGGCGGGGATCGAGGCCGCGCCGGGCAGGGTCATGCCCAATGCCTCTGCGGCCGAGGTCATGGTGGAGGCCGTGCCCATGGTCATGCAGTGGCCGGGCGAGCGGGCGATGCCGTCCTCGACCTCCTCCCATTCGGCCTGGCTGATCGTGCCGGCGCGCAGTTCGGCCCAGTATTTCCAGGAATCGCTGCCGCTGCCCAATGGCTTGCCATGCCAGTTGCCGCGCAGCATCGGCCCGGCCGGAACGAAGATCGCCGGCAGGTTCATGCTCGCCGCCGCCATCAGCAGCGCGGGCGTGGTCTTGTCGCAGCCGCCCATCAGCACCGTGCCGTCGATGGGATAGCAGCGCAGCAGTTCCTCCGCCTCCATCGCCAGCAGGTTGCGGTAGAGCATGGTGGACGGCTTCATGAACGGCTCGGACAGGCTCATCGCCGGCAGTTCCAGCGGGAAGCCGCCGGCCTGCAGCACGCCGCGCTTCACATCCTCCACGCGCTGCTTGAAATGCACATGGCACTGGTTGATGTCGGACCAGGTGTTCAGGATGGCGATGACCGGTTTGCCCTTCCAGTCGGCCTCGGCATAGCCCATCTGCTTGGCGCGCGAGCGGTGGCCGAAGGCGCGCAGATCCTCGGCTCCGAACCAGCGATGGCTGCGCAGCGTCTCCGGTGTCTTGCGGCTTCCCTGTCCGGCCATCGGCCTTCCCCCTGGCGCGCCCGTTCCGGGTTATACTGACGGCGCGCTCGTCTTGGCCGTGCGGCGACGGCGCGGGTACGGTAGGCAGCCCAAAGGGCGGCTGTCAACGCGGGGCGGGCAGGGACAGGGCGAGAGGCGGAGGCGAGGCATGCTGGAAGTCTATATCGAGCGCTGGACCGAGCCGGGCGGCACCGCGCGCTTTCCCTGGTCCGTCTGGCTCGACGGCCGCCAGGTCCAGCACAGCGGCCATCAGGACGACCCCGCCGCCGCGGAAGCCGAGGCGCTGGATTTCTGCCGCAAGGCGATCGGGCGGGAGCCGGATCGGGTGAGGCGGCTGTAACGCCACCCCGCCTAATAGGTCAGCCGTTGAACGCCGCTTCCAGTGTCGGCAGGTCCAGCTTCACCATCGTCATCATCGCTTCCATGGCCCGGCGTGCCTTCGCTGCGTCCTTGTCCTTGATCATCGCCATCAGCTTGCGTGGCACGATCTGCCAGGAGAGGCCGTAGCGGTCGGCGATCCAGCCGCATTCCATCGGGCTGCCGCCGCTATTGAGGATGGCGTCCCACAGGCGGTCGATCTCCGCCTGGTCGTCGCATTCGATGATGAAGGAGACGGCGGGGGTGAACGTGAAGAACGGGCCGCCGTTCAGCGCCAGATAGGGCTGGCCGGCGAGCGTGAACTCCACCGTCATCGTGTCGCCCGGCTTGCCGCCCGGCGTCTCCACCGGATAGGGCTGGATCGCGCCCAGCGCGGAGTTGGGCAGCAGCGAGACGTAGAAGCGCGCGGCCTCCTCGGCCTGGCCGTCGAACCAGAGGCAGGGAACGATCTTGGCGGCTGGCGTGGCGTCGGGTGCGGGCATGGGTCTATTCCTCGTCGCTGTCGAGCAGCACGCTGAAGCCGCCGAAGATCATGCGCTTGCCGTCGAAGGGCATCGGCCCGGCCTCCTCCATGCGCGTGTCGGCCATGAGCTTGGGATGGGCGGCGTCGCGAACCTCGCGCGAGGGCCAGACGATCCAGGCGAACACGACGTTCTCTCCGGCTTCGGCCGCGACGGCGCGACGGAAATCCGTGACCTTGCCGTCCGGCACGTCGTCGCCCCAGCATTCGACGAGGCGGATGGCGCCGTAATCCTTGAAGATCGGCACGGCGATGGCGGCCATCCTGCGATAGGCCTCCTTGTTGCCCTCGGGGACGGGCACGACGAACCCTTCGACGTAGTAGCTCATGACGGGTCTCCTCTGTCCTTGCGTTCGGCTGCGCCGCGTCGATTGCGTTACCGTCATTCCGGCCGGAGCGCAGCGCAGAGCCGGAATCCAGGGGCGATACGCTGTGCCGCTGGCCCTGGATTCCCGCCTGCGCGGGAATGACGAGGGATGGTTGCAGAGTTCGGGTCAGCCCTTGGCCATCGCCGCTTCGGCGGCGGCCATGTCCATGTGGAATATCTCCCAATGATGGCCGTCCGGGTCCTCGAAGCTGCGCAGATACATGAAGCCCAGATCCTGCTTCGGGCCGGGGTCTGCCTTGCCGCCGGCCGCGGCTGCGCGCTGCACGGTCGCGTCGACCTCGGCCGCGCCGCCGGCCGACAGCGCGATAAGAACCTGGCTCGCGGCATGGGCGTCGGCAACCGGCTTGGACGTGAACTGGCGGTATTTATCGTGGGTCAGCAGCATGGTGTGAATGGTGTCGGAGAACACCATGCAGGATGCGGTATCGTCGCTGAACTGAGGATTCTTCACGGCGCCCACGGCCTCGTAGAAGGCGGTGGCGCGGGACAGGTCGGAGACGGGCAGGTTGATGAACACCATCTTGGCCATCGGTCGCTCCCATGCGGCTGGGGTTTTGACCTGTGTAGAGATATAAGTTATAAATAGCAACCATGAAGTTAGAAAAAATAACTAATAAGGATGCGGGAAAGCCGAAGCGGCGCTATGACGACGCCTGCGCGGCGGCGCATGCGCTGGACCTTGTCGGCGAGCGCTGGGCCCTGCTGGTGATGCGCGAACTGATGCTGGGACCGCGCCGCTTCGCCGATCTGCGCGCGGCCTTGCCGGGAATCAGCGCCAATGTGCTGACGCAGCGGCTGGAAGGGCTGGAGGCGGCGGGCGTGCTGGCGCGCCGCCGCCTGCCGCCGCCGGCCGCGGCCCAGGTCTACGAACTCACCGAATGGGGCTATGAGAGCGAGCCGATCTTCCAGGCGCTGGGGCGCTGGGCCGCGCGCTCGCCGCAGCACGACCCGACCCTGCCGCTCAGCGCAGTGTCGCTGTTCCTCTCCTTTCGCACCATGTTCGATCCGGCGTGCGCCGGCGATCTGTCCGCGACAATCGGCTTTCGCATCGGCGCGGAGGGGTTCCTGGTGAGCATCGCCGGGGGCCGCCTGACCGCTGGGCGGGTCGATGCCGGCGAGGCCGATGCCGTGTTCGACGGGGCGGCGCCGGCCATCGGGGCCGCCGTCTATGGCGGCGTGCCGCTGGAGGCCCTGGAGGCGCAGGGCGCGCTGACGGTCGAGGGCGACCGGGCGCTGGCGGAAACCTTCACGACGCTGTTCCCGCTGCCGCCCAAGGCGGGCTGAACCGCCCCGCCGCGCGCGCGGCTTGCGCGGATCGCGCGCGCTGCCTACCATCCGGGCCCGGCCGTCCGGCCGCCGCATCAGCATTGTCCGCGCCCAGAGAACGACACGCCAGCCGGCGCGCGGAAGCATCGAGGAGCAGTTTCATGGGTCTGTTGGAAGAGAAGGTCGTCATCGTCACCGGCGCGGGGCGCGGCATCGGGCGCGGCATCGCGCTGTGCGCCGCCCAGGAGGGCGCGAAAGTGGTGGTGTGCGACCTCGGGGGCTCGTCGACGGGCGAGGGCGCCGACCAGGGTCCGGCCCAGGAGGTGGTGAACGAGATCCGTGCCGCCGGCGGCGAGGCCATTGCATCGACCGAGAGCGTGGCGGAATGGAAGTCCGCGCACCGCATCATCGAGACGGCGGTCGATACCTTCGGCCGGCTGGACGGGCTGGTGAACAATGCCGGCATCCTGCGCGACCGCATCTTCCACAAGATGGAGGAGTCGGATTTCGAGGCGGTGCTGAACGTCCACCTCAAGGGCAGCTTCTACACCAGCCGGGCCGCGGCGGATCATTTCCGCAAGCAGTCCTCGGGCGCCTATGTCCACATGACCTCGACCTCGGGCCTGATCGGCAATTTCGGGCAGGCGAACTACATGGCGGCGAAGCTGGGCGTCGTGGGCCTGTCGCGGGCCATCGCGCTCGACATGTCGCGCTATCAGGTCCGCTCGAACTGCATCTCGCCCTTCGCCTGGAGCCGCCTCGTCGGCACCATCCCGACCAACTCGCCGGAGGAGGAGCGGCGCGTCGAGCGGATGAAGCAGATGACGCCGGAGAAGATCGCGCCGCTGGCCGTCTATCTCATGTCGGACGATGCGAAGGACGTTTCGGGCCAGATTTTCTGCGTGCGCAACAACGAAATCTTCCTGTTCAACCAGCCGCGGCCGATCCGCTCGGTGCACACGGCCGAGGGCTGGACGCCGCAGGGCATCCTGGAAACGGCGATGCCGGCGATGCGCGGCAGCCTGACGCCGCTGGAGCGCTCGCCCGACGTGTTCTGCTGGGATCCGATCTGACCCGGATCCGGGAGCGTGCAATGCCGCTGAACTACGCCAAGGTCTCGAACTGGCGCTTCCCCGAGGTGGTGGAGCGCCGCGAGCGCACGGACACCATCCTCTACGCGCTGGGGGTGGGCGTCGGCGACGATCCGATGGATGCCGGCCAGCTTCGCTATGTCTATGAACAAGGGCTGGTCGCGCTGCCCACCCTGTCGACGATGATGGGCTATCCGGGTTTCTGGCTCCAGAACCCGGATACCGGCATCGACTGGGTGCAGACGCTGCATGCGGAGATGGGCTTCACCATCCATCAGCCGCTGCCGGTGGCCGGCGAGATCGTCGGGCGCAATCGGGTCGTCAGCGTCTGGGACAAGGGCGACAAGGGCGCGATCATCAATGTCGAGCGCACGCTGGCCGAAAAGCATTCGGGCAAGCCGATTGCGACCCTGCTGCATGTGACCTTCGCGCGCGGCGCCGGGAATTTCGGTGGCGAGCGGGGCCCCTCGGTCGCAGCGGTCAAGATGCCCGAACGGGCGCCCGACCTGACCTGCACGCTCAAGACCCTGCCCCAGGCGGCGCTGATCTATCGCCTGTGCGGCGATATGAACCCGCTGCACGCCGACCCGAAGATCGCGCAGCAGGCGGGTTTCGACCGGCCGATCCTGCATGGCCTGTGCACCTATGGGGTGGTGGGCCATGCCATTCTGCGCGCCGCCTGCGGCTATGACGCGACGCGGTTCAAGGCGATGCATGCGCGCTTCACCACCCCGGTCTATCCTGGCGAGACGCTGGAGACCGAGATGTGGCGGGACGGGCAGACCCTGCTGTTCCGCACCCGCGTGAAGGAGCGCGGCGTGATCGCGGTGGACAGCGGCCGCGCCACCGTCACCGGCTGACCGGCTCCGGCGCGGGAGGGAAGCAATGCCGTTCCGCGACATCAACCTGTTCCAGTTCGACGACAAGTCGCTGCACGAGTTCGTGGCAGCGCATCAGGCGCTGCTGGGGCAGGTAATCGACGGCCGGCCGGAGCTGATCCCGCCGCCGCTGCGAGAGGATTTCCGCACCGCCCTGCGCGTGGCGAAGCTGGACTATGCAAAGCTGGTTGCGACGCTCGAAGCGCTGGACGACACGCAATGGGCCCGGATCGAGGCACAGGGCCTGCGCGGTTCGCTGCTGCATCTGAAGGTCAATGCGGCCAAGCATTTCAATGCCCGTTGGGCGGAAAACCCGGATACCGACATGGCGGCGCTGCGGCGGACGCTGGCGGCGGCGGACATCGTGATGGCCGCGCTGGCCCAGGCGCTGGGCATCGGCGAGCGGCCGCGCCAGATCGCGCTCGACCTCGCGCTGGCGGTGGGCGCCGGGGATTGAGCGCGGGGAGGAAGGGCATGGATTTCTCGTTCACCGAAGACCAGCAGGCGATCTGCGAGAATGTCGCGCGCATCTGCGCGCGCTTCGGCGACGATTACTGGCTGGACCGCGACGACAGCGGCGAGTTTCCCCACGATTTCCACAAGGCGATGGCCGAGGCCGGCTGGCTGGGGATCGCCATGCCCGAAGAGTATGGCGGCGCCGGGCTGGGCGTGACCGAGGCGGCGCTGATGATGCACGAGGTCGCGCGCTCGTCGGGCGCGATGAGCGCCTGCTCGGCGATCCACATCAACGTCTTCGGCCCGCATCCCATCGTCGTGTTCGGAACCGGGGAACAGAAGGCGCGCTGGCTGCCGGGCCTGATTTCGGGCGACTACCTGTCCTGTTTCGGCGTGACCGAGCCGGATGCGGGGCTCAACACCACCCGGATCAAGACGCGGGCCGAGCGGTCGGGCAACGGCTATATCGTGAACGGCCGCAAGGTCTGGACCTCGACCGGGCAGCAGGCGCGCAAGATCATGCTGCTGGCGCGCACCACGCCGCTGGAGCAATGCCGCAAGCCGACCGACGGCATGAGCCTGTTCTTCACCGACCTCGACCGCCGCTATTGCGAGGTGCGCGAGATCCCCAAGATGGGCCGCAAGGCGGTGGATTCGAACGCCGTGTTCATCGACGGCCTGCCGGTGCCGGGCGAGGATCTGATCGGCGAGGAAGGCAAGGGCTTCCACTACCTGCTGCACAGCCTGAACCCCGAGCGCGTGCTAGTGGCGGTGGAGGCCATCGGCATCGGCCGCAATGCGCTGGCGCGGGCCGTGCGCTATGCCAAGGAGCGGGTCGTCTTCGACCGGCCCATCGGCCAGAACCAGTCGATCCAGCACCCGCTGGCGGAAAACTGGATGGAGCTGGAGGCGGCCTTCCTGATGGCGATGAAGGCGGCCGCGCTCTACGACACGGACCGGCCCTGCGGGGCGGAGGCGAATGCCGCCAAGTATCTGGGCGGCGAGGCGGGCTTCAAGGCTTGCACCCAGGCGG
Source organism: Alphaproteobacteria bacterium (assembly GCA_050250795.1). Lineage (GTDB taxonomy): Bacteria > Pseudomonadota > Alphaproteobacteria > UBA8366 > UBA8366 > JBFWNZ01. Next base: position 13,296 of record JBFWNZ010000050.1, read on the forward strand.
TGATGACCCATGGCGGCATGGGCTATGCCAAGGAGTTCCACGTGGAGCGGCTGATGCGCGAGGTGATGATCTGCCGCCTCGCGCCGATCAGCCCGCAGATGATCCTGAACTTCATCGCCGAGAAGGTGCTGGACCTGCCGCGGTCCTATTGAGGGCTACAGCTTCGCCCAGTCCGGCCGGCCGATGGCCCAGGGATCGCCCCAGAGGCGCTGGCCGCCATCGATCGTGAGGCATTCGCCGGTGACGAACTTGCCGGAAGACGCCGCGAGATAGACGCAGGCCTCGGCGATGTCCTGCACGTCGCCGGCCTTCAGCATCGGGTTGCCCTGGCGGAAGGTCGGCTCGGCGCCCGGCGGATACTGCGCGAAGGCGCTGGTCTCGATGATGCCGGGGGCGACGCAGTTCACGCGGATGTTCAGCGGCGCCCATTCCACCGCAACGCTGCGCGACAGATAGACCACGCCCGCCCGCGCGGCGCAGGTATGCGCGATGCCCGGCATGCCGCGCCAGATGTCGGCGACGATGTTGACGATGCAGCCCGGCTGGCCATGGTCGCGCCAGGCCCGCGCCGCCGACTGCATCATGTACCAGGTGCCGTTCAGGTTGGTGTCGATCACGGCGTTCCAGCCCTTGACCGAATAGTCGATGGCCGCCTGGGCGAACTGGCCCCCGGCATTGTTCACCAGCGCGTCCAGCCGGCCGTATTCCTGCCAGACCGACGCCATCAGTGCATCGACCTGGGCCGGATCGCGGATGGTCATCACATGGCTTGCGACCGGGGCCCCCATGTCCTGGAAGAAGGCCGTGGCGGCGGCCAGCTTCGCCTCGTTGCGCCCGCAGACGACCAGCGTGGCGCCGAGCCGGGCGAACAGCAGCGCGATGGCCTTGCCGATGCCGCTGCCGGCGCCCGAGACGAGCACGACCTTGTCCTTGAAAAGGTCGGGTGCGTAGACCGTGGGCAGCGACAGCAGTTCATTGTCGGTGAAGCCGAAGCTGGGGGAGGTGTCGGACATGGGCACGCTTTCTCGCTCTCGGGCGTTGTCTTTGTCGCAGCGCGGGCCGCAGGCGATTTCACCATAGGCGATGGCGCGCGAACTGCATAACCTTGACCGGGGCAACGGGACAGGCGGACCGGGTGCGGACGATACGGGCGCTGATGCTGTTCATGACGGTGCTGTCGGCATCCTGCCCGGCGGTCGCGCAGACCCGCCCGCAGGACGCGCCGCTGATGCCGGTCCGCCTGCAACTGAAGTGGTCCCATCAGTTCCAGTTCGCGGGCTACTACGCAGCCCAGGAGAAAGGCTATTTCCGCGAGGCCGGGCTCGATGTGGCGCTGGTCGAGGGCAGCGGGTCTATCGATCCTGTCGCGGAAGTGCTGTCCGGGCGTGCCGAGTTCGGCGTCGGCAGTTCCGAACTCGTCATTCATCGCAGCGAAGGCAAGCCGGTCGTCGCGCTCGCGGTGATCCTCCAGCATTCGCCCTTCGTGCTGGTCGCGCGCCAGGGACCGGATGTGACCAGCATCCACGATCTGATCGGTCGGCGGGTGATGGTCGAATCCCATGCCGCAGAGCTTGAGGTCTATCTGACGCTGGAGCATGCGCCGCTGAGCCGGATGCAGGTGCTTCCGCATTCCGGCGACCCGCGCGATCTCGACCGCGGCGTGGATGCCATGACCGCCTATTCGAGCACCGAGCCCTTCATCCTTCAGGAGAACGGCATCGATTTTCAGGTCTTCAGCCCGCGCTCGTCGGGGATCGATTTCTATGGGGACACTCTGTTCACCAGCGAAGGCATGATCGAAAAGGATCGCGCGGCGGTGAAGGCGTTCCGCGAAGCGGCCTTGCGGGGCTGGCGCTATGCGCTGGAGAACCAGCAGGAAATGATCGACCTGATCCTGGCGCGCTATCCGGGGCGCCTGTCGCGGGCGGCCCTTGAGTTCGAGGCGGCGGATCTGCGGCGGCTGGCGATCCCGGACATGGTGGATGTGGGCTACATGTATCCGGGCCGATGGCGGCATATCGCGGACGGCTTCGCCAGCGTCGGCCTGATGCCTGCGGGATTCCCGCTGGACGGCTTCCTGTTCGAGGCGGACCGGCCGCGGGACCTGCGCTGGCTGTATGGTTCGCTGGCGGCGGCCGTGGCGGTTGCCGGCATCGGCGGGGTGGTCGCGGCGTGGTTCCTGCGGCTCAATCGCAGGCTCAAGCACGAGATCGCGGAGAAGGAAGCGCTGACGGCGGAGCTTCGGCTTCTGGCGACGACCGATCCTCTGACAGGCGTTGCCAACCGACGCCATTTCATGGAGATCGCAGACCGGGAAACCAGCCGTGCGGCAAGGCTGGGCGTATTGCCGGCCTTGCTGATGGTCGATATCGATCACTTCAAGCGGATCAACGACCGTTACGGTCATCCAACGGGCGACCGCATGATCCTGGCCCTGGCCGAGACCTGCCGAAAAACGGTGCGCGATATCGACACGGTGGCGCGCCTTGGCGGCGAAGAATTTGCGGTTCTGCTGCCGGGCACGGCTCTGGCTGAGGCGAGGCTCGTGGCGGAGCGGCTGCGCGCGGCCGCGGCGGCGACGCAAGTCGCCGCCGATGACGGCTCTAGGGTGTTCGCGACGGTCAGCATCGGGCTGGCGGCGGCGCTGCCGGGCGAAACCCTGGATCACCTGCTGATGCGGGCCGATCAGGGCCTGTATGACGCCAAGTCGCAGGGGCGCGACCGCATTTGCGAAGCAGCCGCCGAGGTCGGCTGACTATCGAGGTTGGCTGACTATTTCGTGACCTGCTTCAGATACTCGATCAGGTTCTCGCGGTCCGCCGGCTTGCGCAGGCCGACATAGGTCATGCGGTTGTTGGGAACGGTGCCTTTCGGGTCGGTGAGATAGGCGTCCAGCGTCGCAGCTTCCCAGACGATGCCGGCCTCTTCCATCGCCTTGGTATACCGGATGCCCTGGACCGTCCCGGATTTGCGTCCGAACAGC
>JBFWNZ010000051.1:0-16152 GCA_050250795.1 Alphaproteobacteria bacterium
AGTCCGGTGCCGCCGCACAGGATGGGCAGCCGCCCGGCCGCGCGGGCCGCGGCGATTTCCGCCAGCGCCATGTCGCGCCAGCGCGCGGCCGAGCATCCCTCGGCGACGGAGACGACACCGTACAGACGATGCGGTGCCCGTGCCTCGTCCGCCGGTGAGGGACGGGCCGTCAGGATACGCAGCTCGCGATAGACCTGCATGCTGTCGGCATTGATGACCGTGCCGCCGAATTCGGCGGCAAGATCGAGGGCGAGCGCGGATTTGCCGCTGGCGGTGGGGCCGGCGACCGCGAGGACGGGCGGTTGCGGGTTGTCGGTCATCGGGCGGCAGGATACAGAAGGCGCGCTTGGAGGACGACGATGCAGAATGTCCTGACGATCATCGCCGGCATCGGCGAAACGCTACGGCCCGTGGATATCGGCGCGGCCGCCGATGCCCTGGGCGCCGCGGGCGCCCGCACCGGCACGCCCGACCCCCTCGCCGAGGGGTTTGCCGCCGATATTCCCTTCGAGGGCATCGATACGGCGACGGCCGACGCGGCCGCGCGGACGGCGCTTGCCGGCCGCCGTCTCGATCTGGGAGCCCAGACCGCAACCGGCCGGCGCAAGCGGCTGCTGGTCGCCGACATGGAGTCGACGATCATCGAGAACGAGATGCTCGACGAGTTGGCCGACGAGTTGGGCCTGCGCGAGCAGATCGCCGGCATCACCGCCCGCGCGATGAACGGCGAGCTCGATTTCGCAGCGGCGCTGCGCGAGCGCGTGGGCCTTCTCGCCGGGCTGCCGGAAGCCGCGTTGGAGCGTGCCGGACGCCGCATCCGCGCCGTGCCCGGCGCCGCCGTTCTGGTCGCGACCATGCGCGCGCATGGCGCCTTCTGCGCGCTCGTCTCCGGCGGGTTCACCTACTATACCGGCCGTGTCCGGCGCGAGATCGGCTTCGACATCGATCAGGCCAACCGGCTTGAGGTGGCGGACGGCAAGCTGACCGGCCGTGTCGGCGAGCCGATCCTGGGCCGCGAAGCCAAGGAAGCAGCCCTGCGCCGTCTCGCAGCAGAACGCGGCATCGGCGTGACGGACGCGATCGCGGTGGGCGACGGCGCCAACGATTTGGCGATGCTGGCCGTCGCCGGGGCCGGCGTGGCCTTCCGCGCCAAGCCCATCGTCGCCGCCCAGGCGCGGTTGCGCGTGGATCATGCCGACCTGACCGCGCTGCTGTATCTCCAGGGCTATCGGCGCGCGGCGTTCGTCGCGGCCTAAGCCCGCATCGCCGGCGCGAAATAGGGCAGCACCGCCACCAGCGCGTTCGCCACCAGCATCACCGCCGCCAGGAAATAGAACACCGCAAGCAGGCCGTAAGCATCCGCGACCACGCCGCCGATCAACGGCGCCAGCATGGACAGGATGGCCTGGACGCCGAACATGACACTGGTCGCCGACGCGCTGATGTCCGGCGGCGCCAGGTCGAGCATCCAACTGTGCATCACCGGACGGATCGCATAGAGCACGAAGCCCAGCACGGCGACCGTCCCGACATACAGCCGCGGATCGGTGACGAAGGTCGCAACGACGATGACGATCGTGGTCAGGGTCAACCCGGCGAACACCACCGGCCGCCGCCCGATCCGGTCCGAGACATGGCCGGCGATGGGACTGGCCACCAGCCCGCCCCCATGCATCGCGGTCAGCGTCAGCCCTGCCAGGGCGGGGCTCATCCGCAACCCGTCCACCAGATAGAAGGGCAGGAAGACGATCAATCCGTTCTGCGCCATGGACCGCAGGCCGGCGGTCAGCGACAGGCCCATGATCGCCTTGTCGCGAAACAGACCGGCCATCCCCGACAGATATTCGCGCGGTGCCATGCGCCGCGGCGGCTGCCCGTCGCTGCGACGGTCGCGCGGCAGCAACAGCAGCAGCAGGACCGCCGCGGTCAGCACCGCCGGCACGGCGCTGGCCATCGCCGCGGACTGCCAGGTCATGACCGTCAGCAGCGCCCCGGCGGCCAGCGGCGCCACCGCGTCGCCGATGCTGGCGCCCAGCGCATGGATGGACATCGCATAGCCGCGGCTGCGCGGATACAGTTCCGACAGGAAGCTCATCGCCGGCGGATGCCACAGATTGTTGGAGCCGCCGATCAGCGCCACCATCAGAGCCAGCACAAGATAGGCCCCGGTCAGGCCGAACACGAACAGCGCGGCCGCCCCGATCACCAGCGACAGCACCTGGAACGGCACCCGGCGCCCGGTCATGTCGACCAGTGCGCCGCTGCCGAAATTCATCACGAAGGCGCTGGCCTGGAAAATCGCGTAGAGCGAGCCCGCCTGCAGATAGGTGAGGCCCAGTTCCGTCTTGAAATAGGGCTGCAGGAACAGGAACACCGCAGCGACCCAATGGGTCGCGCCATGCCCCAGGCCCATCAGATAGACCGGGCCCTGGCCCTTGAATCGGAAGATGCTGACGGCATCGGTCGATGACATGGCGCGGCGGCTCCTGCCGCGACAGCCTATTCCTCTACCTCTCCGCACGAAAGAGCCATCGCCGCATGCAAAAAGCCCCGCCCGTTTCCGGGCGGGGCTTCCGCTTGCACCGAACCCGGCTCGGTCAGCCCTTGTCGATCCGCACCGCGACGAAGCGCAGATCGCCGTCCTGCTGAACCAGCATCAGGATGGACCGACGGCCGGCCTTCTTGGCCTTGTCGATCTGGGCCGCGATGTCCGCCGCCTTGCTCACCTTCTCCTGGTTCACCTCGACGATCAGGTTGCCCGGCCGCAGGCCCTTCTCGGCTGCGGCACTGTTGGGATCGACCTTGGTGACGACCACACCCTGGGCATTGGCCTCAAGCTCGAACCGGCGGGCGACCGCATCGTCGATCGGCGCGACAGCCAGGCCCAGGTCCTTGAAGTTCTCTTCGCCACCGGGCGCCTTGCTGTCGCCCCCGCCGCCCGTCGTCAGTGCGGCGTTGTCGACCTTCTCTAGCTCGCCCAGCTTCTCCGACAGCTCGTCGCTCTTGCCGTTGCGCCAGACCTGAACGGGCACGCTCTTGCCGACCGGCGTATCCGCGACCATGCGCGGCAGCCGACGGGATTCGGGGATCGGCTTGCCATCGAAGCTGACGATCACGTCGCCGGTCTCGAATCCGGCCTTGGCGGCGGGGCTGTCCGGAATGATGCCGGCAACCAGCGCGCCATGCGTGTCCTTCAGGTTCAGACTCTCGGCGATCTCGTCGGTCACGCTTTGAATCTGCACGCCCAGCCAGCCGCGACGGGTCGTCCCGAACTCCTTCAACTGCTCGACGACGCTGCGGGCAAGTGAGGACGGCACCGCAAAGCCGATGCCGATGCTGCCGCCGGACGGCGAGAGGATGGCGGTGTTGATGCCGACCACCTGACCGTCCATGTCGAACAGCGGACCGCCGGAATTGCCGCGATTGATGGGCGCGTCGGTCTGGATGTAGTCGTCATAAGGACCGGACCGGATGTCGCGACCGCGGGCCGAGATGATGCCCGCCGTCACGGTGCCGCCCAGACCCAGGGGATTGCCGATGGCCATCACCCAGTCGCCGACCCGCGCCTTGTTGGAATCGCCAAAGCTGACGGCCGGCAATTCCTTATTGGTCTTGACCTTGAGCAGGGCGACGTCGGTCTTGGGGTCGCTGCCCACGATCTCGGCTTCCAGCTTGGTGTCGTCATGCAGGATGACGGTCACTTCCTCGGCGCCTTCGATGACGTGATTGTTCGTCACCACATAGCCGGACTTGTCGATGATGAAGCCCGAACCGAGCGAGGTCGCACGGCGCGGCTGGGCGTCGGGCTGGCTGCGGCGGAACTGGTCGAAGAAATCGCGGAACGGCGAGCCCGGAGGGAACTCGAACTGGGGAAAGTCCTCGGGCGCGCGTCCCGTCACCTTGGTGGTGGTCGAGATATTCACGACGGTCGGCAACAGCTTCTCGGCCAGGTCGGCGAAGCTTTCCGGCGCCGCGCGCGCCGAGGCTTCCGCCGGAATCCAGACGATGGCTGCCGCGATCGGCACCAGCAGGAGCGAACGTGCGGCCGAGCGGAGCTTTGCGAAGCCGCCGACCGCGCCGCCGGACTCGATCATGCGCATCTTGTGCCTCCTTAAGAGTTGTCCTGGCCGGAGGGTCCAGCCGTCCTTTATGTCCCGAGGCTGAGGCCTGCCGGCCGCGCCTCGCTTGCCGGAAATCTGGGCGCTCTCGACGACGCCTGCAACAGGCGCCTCAATTCTTCGCAAAAACTCCCGATTTCCGCTCATCCGACGCCAGGATTGTGGAAATTCTGGGGCAAGCTTTGCGCTCCCGGATCAACCGCGCACGAACCAGGTCAGCAGGAAGCCGACGGACGCCGCCACAATGCCTCCCAAACGCAGCGCGGAGGGCGGCAGTTCCAGCCCTGCGCGCATCGCACGCTGCATCACCTGCGGACCGAGGGCGTAGAGCGCGCCCTCGATCACCAGCAGAAGACCCAGCGCGGACAGCAGGTCGACTATTGCCCGCTCCGCGGCGCGCCATTGCGCGACGCACCCGCGCCCGACGCCGTGCCGCGGCCATCCTCGAAGTAGCGGTAGAAGTCGCCGGCCGGCGGCCCGACATAACTGGTCGTGTCGCCGCCGAGCCCGCGGCTCATCGCCTGCATCGACCGGTAGAAGTCGAAGAAGTCGCGGTCGCGCCCGAACGCATCGTTGTACAGGCGGGTCGCCTCGGCCTCGCCTTCGCCGCGCAGGATGTCGGCCTTGCGCTTCGCCTCGGCGACGATGACGCGCGACTGCTTGTCCGCATCCGCGCGGATGCGGCGGGAGTCGCGCTCGCCTTCGGCGCGGATGCGGCGCGCTTCCTGTTCGCGCTGGGTCTGCATCCGGCGGAAGATGGCCTGGCTGTTCTCTTCGGGCAGGTCGATACGGCGGATGCGCACATCGACCACGTTGACGCCGTAGTTGCGGACGGCCTCCTGGTCGGTCTGCTGCGCGATCTGCGCCATCAGACGCGCCCGCTCCTCGGTCAGCAGCACCGCCAGCGGCACGCCGCCGAAGATCTGGCGCAGCTTCGCGCTGATGATGTTGTTCAGCTGGGTCTGAAGATTCAGCTCCGTCCCCGAGGACTGGTAGAATTTGAGCGGATCGACGATGCGATAGCGTGCGAAGGAATCGACGACCAGTTGCTTTTGGTCGACGGTCGGCACCTCGGCCGCGGCGGCATCGAAGTCGAGCACCCGGCGGTCGAAGTAACGGACCTCCTGGATGAACGGCATCTTGAACTGCAGGCCGGCGGTCTGGACGACGCGGCGCGGCTGGCCGAACTGCAGCACCAGCGCCTGTTCGTCTTCGCGCACGACAAAAATCGCGGAAAACAGCGTGACCGCGGCGACGACCGCAACGATCCCGGCGATGAGAAGCTTGCGGTTCATCGGCCGGCCTCCTGCGACGACGTGCCTGCAGCCGCACCGTCGCCGGCCGGCCGCTGCCGCTTCAACTGATCGAGCGGCAGATAGGGAACGACGCCCGATCCGGCCTTCCCGCCTTCCTCGACGATCACCTTGTCCATGGACCCCATGATCTCTTCCATGGTCTCCAGATACAGGCGGCGCCGGGTCACATCCTTGTCCTCCTGATACTCCTTGAGCACCGACAGGAAACGGTCGGATTCGCCGCGCGCCTTGGCGACCTTCTCCTCCTTGTAGGCCTCGCTGGCGGCCACGATGTGCGATGCCTCGCCCTCGGCCCGCTGCGTCACTTCGTTGTGATAGGCGGTCGCCTCGTTGATCGCGCGCTCGCGGTCGGCGGCTGCCGCCTGCACGTCGCGGAAGGCATCGATGACAGCGCTCGGCGGATCGACTTCCTGGATTTCGACGCCCGTCACAACGATGCCCGCGCCGTAGTCGTCGAGAATTTTCTGGGTCAGGGCCTTGGCCTGATCGGTCACGGCGCCGCGGCCCACGGTCCGGGCATACTCGAATTCGTTCTTGCCGATGATCTCGCGCATCGCGCTCTCGGCCGCAGCCTTCACGCTCTGCTCGGGATTGCGGATGTTGAACAGGAACTTCGAGGCGTCGGCGATCCGCCACAGCACCACGAACTGGACGTCGATGATGTTCTCGTCGCCGGTCAGCATCAGGCTTTCCTGCTGGACCTGACGCTGCGTGACGCCGCGCCGCGCCGCCGCGGCCGTGCCGCGGAAGCCGACCTCGACGCGGTTGACGCGCTGCACGGCGGGGGTCAGCACCTCGCCGATGGGAGCGGGCAGGTTATAATGGAGGCCGGGATCGGACTGGCGCCAGAACTGGCCAAAGACGAGGGCCACGCCCTGCTCCTCGGACTCCACGCGATAAAATCCAGTCGCGAGCCAGACGAGAACCGCCGCGACCACGACAAGGGCGATGCCCTTGCCGGACCCGAACCCGCCGGGCATCAGCTTGCGCATCCGGTCCTGGCTGCGCCGCAGCAGTTCCTCCAGGTCGGGCGGCGTCGATCCGCCGCCACCGCCGCCACCGCTTCCGCCGCCGCGGCCGCCCCACGGTCCCTGGCCGCCGCCACCGCCGCTACCCCAGGGTCCGCCCCCTTGATTCTGCCACGGCATTCAACCTGTCTCCCGTTCTGCGATTCCGTTCGCGGCCGATGGCCGCAAGCCCCTACTTCCCTTCACAGGCGCGGATCATATATCACAGCCGTCCCCGCCCCGCGCCCAAATATGGCAAGGGCGGCGCCACCGGCTATATTCCACCCTCGCAACGCAAATGCCGTCGCCGACCGGAGATTTCAACCATGCCGGCCCTTACCGAAGAGAAAATTCGCGAAGCTCTCGCCACCGTGACCGATCCCGACCGCGGCGCCGACATCGTCTCTCTCGGGATGGTGTCGGGGCTCGTGCTGCGCGACGGCCATGTGGGCTTTTCCATCGAGGTGGACGCCGCCCGCGGCCCCAAATTCGAACCGATACGCAAAGCCGCGGGAAAGGCCGTGATGGCGCTGCCCGGCGTGCTATCGGTGACGGCCGTGCTGACGGCGGAGCGCGCGGCGCCCGCACAGCAGCCCCCCGCCCGGCCCGGCCGCGCGCCGCAGGAGCCGCTGGCGCCGGGCGTCCGCCACATCGTCGCCGTGGCCAGCGGCAAGGGCGGCGTCGGCAAGTCGACCACGGCGGTCAACCTCGCCCTGGCGCTGTCGGTCCAGGGGTTGCGCGTCGGCCTGCTCGACGCCGACGTCTACGGGCCGTCGCAGGCGCGCATGATGGGTATCTCCGGCCGCCCGTCGAGCCCGGACGGCAAGCGCCTCGATCCGATGCGCAACCACGGCATCAAGGTCATGTCGATGGCCTTTCTGGTGCCCGAGGAGACGCCGATGATCTGGCGCGGCCCGATGGTGATGAGCGCGCTGCAGCAGATGCTGCGCGACGTCGACTGGGGCGAACTGGACGTGATGATCGTCGATATGCCCCCGGGCACCGGCGATGCCCAGTTGACCCTGGCGCAGCAGGTGCCGCTCGCCGGCGCGGTGATCGTGTCGACGCCCCAGGACATCGCGCTGCTCGACGCGCGCAAGGGCCTCAACATGTTCCGCAAAGTCGAGGTGCCGGTGCTGGGGATCGTCGAGAACATGAGCTATTACCTCTGCCCGAACTGCGGGCATGAGGCCCATGTGTTCGGGCATGGCGGCGCCAGGGCCGAGGCCGAGCGGCTGGGCGTGGAGTTCCTGGGCGAGATCCCGCTCGACATCGCGATCCGCGAGACCTCCGACGGCGGCCAGCCGATCGTGGCCAGCGACCCCGCAAGCCCGCATGCCGACGCCTATCGCCGCATTGCCGCGCGCATCTGGGAACAGCTGTCCGGCGCGAAGCGGGCGGCGCCGCGCATCCTGATGCAATAGGGCCGCGGACCGGCCGTGCGATTCCTTGCGGCGCTTGCCCTGCTGGCCGCGGCCGTCCTGGCCGCGGTTCCGGCGGGCGCCGCCAGTCCCGAATCCGCCGCCCTCGACGGGCTCAACCGCATCCGCGCCGAACGGGGCCTGCCGTCGCTGCGGCTCGATGCAAGGCTGGCGAGCGTCGCCGAGCGCCAGGCCGCGGACATGGCCGCCAAGGATTATTTCGGCGGCGACTCCGCCAACGGCACGCTCATGCGCGACCGGGTCCAGGCGGCCGGCTATCCCTATCTGCGCATGGCGGTGCAGCTTGCCGCCGGCTATCCCGATCCCCAGGCCGCCGCGCGCAACTGGGCTTCGCGCCGCGAAAGCCGCGAATACCTGCTCGATCCCAAGCTGGCGGATGCGGGGCTCGGCTATGCGCGGCGGCCGTCCGGCGCCATCGACCGGCCCGACGGCAGGCCGCCCGTCGACCATGTCTGGGTGCTGCTGCTGGCCGAACCGACAGCATCCGCCGCAGCCGACTGGCGCGTCCAGGTGCTGCGCTACGTCAATGCGTTCCGCGCCGAGTACAAGCTGCCGGCGCTGACCCCGAACCCGGTCCTGGACCGGGCCGCCCAGGGGCATGCCGACGACATGGCCCGGCGGGACTATTTCGCCCATATCGCGCCCGAGGGCGTGGACCCCGGCCAGCGCGCGGTCCGCGCCGGCTATCGCTTCTGGCGCGTGCTGGAGAACATCGCCGCCGGCCAGCCCACCCCCCGCGAGGCGGTGGAGGGATGGAAGAACTCCGACAGCCATCGCGCCGCCATGCTCGACCGCAGCGTCACCGAGGCCGGCATCGGCTATGCCTATCTGCCCAATGACGGCGGCGAGGCGCGCCACGTCCACTACTGGGCCCTGACCATGGGCCAGCCGCGCTGAAATCCGGGCCGGCCTTGCCAAGCCCCCGCACGGCTGGCAGGGTTCGGGCCAAGGCCGCCCGGGGCGGCGAACACGAGCATCCGAGGGAGAGACGCCCATGCAGACCCGCGCCGCCGTCGCGCTCGCGGCTGGCAAGCCGCTCAGCATCGAGACTGTGGAACTGGACGGCCCGCGCCAGGGCGAGGTGCTGGTCGAGATCAAGGCGACCGGCGTCTGCCACACCGACGAATTCACTCTGTCGGGTGCCGATCCCGAGGGCATCTTTCCGGCGATCCTGGGGCATGAGGGCGCGGGCATCGTCGTCGATGTCGGGCCGGGCGTGACCGGTCTGAAGAAGGGCGACCACGTCATCCCCCTCTACACCCCGGAATGCCGGCAGTGCAGCTACTGCACCAGCGGCAAGACCAATCTGTGCCAGGCGATCCGCGAGACCCAGGGCCGCGGCGTGATGCCGGACGGCAGCAGCCGCTTCCGCCTCGGCAAGGAACCGGTGTTCCATTACATGGGCACCTCGACCTTCTCGAACTTCACGGTCCTGCCCGAGATCGCGGTGGCGAAAATCCGCGAGGACGCGCCCTTCGACAAGGTCTGCTACATCGGCTGCGGCGTCACCACCGGCATCGGCGCGGTCATCAACACCGCCAAGGTCGAGCCGGGCTCGAACTGCGTCGTGTTCGGCCTCGGCGGCATCGGCCTCAACGTCATCCAGGGCCTGCGCATGGTGGGCGCCGACATGATCGTCGGCGTGGACCTGAACCCCGGCCGCCGCGCCATCGCCGAGAAGTTCGGCATGACGCATTTCGTGAACCCCAAGGAGGTGGGCGGCGACCTCGTCCCCTATCTCGTCAACCTGACCAAGGGCGGCGCCGACTACAGCTTCGAATGCATCGGCAATGTCGATGTGATGCGCACGGCGCTGGAGTGCTGCCACAAGGGCTGGGGCGAGAGCATCATCATCGGCGTGGCACCGTCCGGCGCGGAAATCCGTACCCGCCCCTTCCAGCTCGTCACCGGCCGGGTCTGGCGCGGCACCGCCTTCGGCGGCGCCAAGGGCCGCACCGACGTGCCGAAGATCGTGGACTGGTACATGGAGGGCAAGATCAACATCGACGACCTGATCACCCACACCATGCCGCTGGACCGGATCAACGACGCCTTCGACCTGATGCATAAGGGCGAGTCGATCCGCAGCGTCGTGACCTATTGATCCGATGGATATCGAGACAATCGGCGAAAGCCGCTGCTTCGGCGGCATCCAGGGCGTCTACCGCCACGCCTCAAGCACCACCGGCACGCCGATGCGCTTTGCCCTCTACCGTCCGCCGCAGGCCGAGAAAGGCCCGGTGCCCGTGCTGTTCTGGCTGTCCGGCCTGACCTGCACCGAGGAGAACTTCACCGTGAAGGCGGGCGCCCAGCGCTATGCGGCCGAGCATGGCGTCATGCTGGTCGCACCGGACACCAGCCCGCGCGGCAGCGACGTGCCGAACGACGATGCCTACGACCTCGGCCAGGGTGCGGGCTTCTATGTCGATGCGACCGAAGCGCCCTGGTCGGCGCATTTCCGGATGTACAGCTATGTCGTCGATGAACTGCCCGCGCTGATCGCCGCGAACTTCCCCGCCGATACGGACCGGCAGGGCATCTTCGGCCATTCGATGGGCGGGCACGGCGCCCTGGTCGCGGCGCTCCGCAACCCCGACCGGTTCCGCTCCGTCTCGGCCCTGGCGCCGATCGCCGCCCCGATGCAGTCGGCCTGGGGCGAAAAGGTGCTGACCGCCTATCTCGGCGCCGACCGCCATGCCTGGCGACCCTATGACAGCTGCGCGCTGATCGAAGCCGGCGACCGCCCGCCCGGCCCGATCCTCGTCGACCAGGGGGACAAGGACGAATTCCTCGACCGCCTGCGTCCCGACCTGCTGGCCGATGTCTGCACCGCCGCGCATGTCCCGCTCGACCTGCGCATGCAGCCCGGCTACGACCACAGCTACTTCTTCGTCGCCAGCTTCATCGGCGAGCACATCGCCTTCCATGCGGAGCGGTTGAAGGCGTAGCTACCCTGCCTTCGCTTCGGTGCGGAAGCTGGCGACGATGTGCTCCGCCACATGCTGCACCAGCGGCGTGCGCGGGCCGCGGCGGACGGCGAGGAACACGCTCATCTCCGGCATCTCGGGGAAGCCGTCGGCCGGCCCCAGCACGCGCATCTCCGGCCCGATGGAGCTGCGGCAGACCAGCGTGACGGCCAGCCCCGCCGACACCGCCGCCATCTGCCCGGCGAGACTGGGGCTGGTGAAGGCGACGCGATGGCTGCGCCCGGCCGCCTCCAGCGCCCGGATCGCCTCGTGGCGGAAGGTGCAGGCCGGGTGCGACAGCGCAAGCGGCAGCGGCTCCTGCTCATGCGCCAGATGCAACGGCGAGGTCGCCCAGACCAGCGGGTCGCGCCACACCTCCGCATCCTCCGGCCCCTGATAGCCGGCGCTGACCAGCGCCAGGTCCAGCCGCCCGTCATCCAGCAGGCACCGCAGGTTCTGGCTCGGCTCGCAATGCACCTCCACCTCGACATTCGGACAGTCGCGGGCAAACCGCGCCAGGATGCCCGGCAGAAAGCGGTTGATGTAGTCGTCCGGCGTGCCGATCCGCACATGGCCCGACAGCTCCGGCCGCACCAGCTGCGCGACCGCTTCCTCCTGAAGCGCCAGGATGCGCCGCGCATATCCGAGCAGCGCCATGCCGTCGCTGGTCAGGTGCACCGTCCGGCCGCTGCGCAGGAACAGCGTGCGGCCCAGCGCCTCCTCAAGCCGCTTCACCTGCATGCTGACCGCCGACTGGGTGCGCCCCACATCGTCGGCGGCGCGGGTGAAGCTGCCGGTGTCGGCGATGGCGACAAAGCTGCGCAACAGGTCGGTATCGAGGCTGATCTGCATGCCCGTCCATAAGCGATGTTGATGGATGATATTAGGATAATTCGTTGGATTGATCCAACCGGCGGCGGCATCTTGCCGCGTACGAAACAGCCGATCCCCCTTTGAGAAAGGCCGGTCGGTGCGGTCGCGGCATCCCGCTGCGTCCGACAGAGAGGTATTGTGTCATGCATCAGTCCACGCTCGCTTACCCGCTCCGGGCGGCGCTGGCCGCCGGCAACTTCGCCCTGCACACGACCTGGCGGGCCGCCCGCATGGTCGCCCTGTGGGCCCGCCATGAGCGTATGAAGCAGGAACTGCGCGGCCTGGACGATGCGACCCTCAAAGACGTCGGCCTGACGCGCGGCGACATCGAACGCGCCGTCCGCCGCCCCTTCTGGGACGAGAGCCCCGATCCGACCCTGCGCCGGCGTTGATCCGCCGGCTCAGTCCGGGATGCGTTCCAGGGTGACGAAGCTGTAGGCCGGATCGCCCGGATGGTCCTGGCGCGCCGTTTCGCGCCAGGACCGCCGTGCGAAGGCCGGCATGCGGATATCGCCGTCGGGCGATGCATGCACCTCGGTCAGCCGGATGCGGTCGGCCATGGGCAGCGTCTCGGCAAAGATCGCTGCGCCCCCGATGATGCAGATTTCGTCCGCGCCCGCCGTCCTGGCGGCGAAACGGGCGATCTCCAGCGCTTCGGCGACCGAGCGGACGACGGTCACACCCGGCGGCCCGAAGCCCGGATCGCGGCTGACGACGATGTTGGCCCGGCCGGGCAGCGGCCGGCCGATGGAATCGTATGTCCGGCGCCCCATCACGATGGGCTTGCCCATGGTGATGCGCTTGAACTCGCGCAGATCGGCGGGAATGTGCCAGGGCAGGCCGCCATCGCGGCCGATCACGTCGTTTTCGGCCACGGCGACGACGATCGCGATGGCAATGCGGTCCGGTACCCCCACCCTACACCGCGACCTTGGCGGCGATGTGGGGATGGGCCTGATAGCCCTCCAGCACGAAATCCTCGTAGCGGAAGGCGAACAGGTCCCGCACCTCGGGGTTCAGACGCAGCCGCGGCAGCGGATAGGGCGTGCGCGTCAGCTGGATATCCGCCTGTTCCAGATGGTTGGAATAGAGATGCGCGTCGCCGAAGGTGTGGATGAACTCGCCCGGCTGAAGCCCCGCGACCTGCGCCACCATCAGCGTCAGCAGCGCATAGGAGGCGATGTTGAAGGGCACGCCCAGGAAGATGTCGGCGCTGCGCTGGTAAAGCTGGCAGGACAGCTTGCCCTCGGCGACATAGAACTGGAACAGGCAGTGGCAGGGGGCCAGCGCCATCCGGTCGAGGTCGGCGACATTCCAGGCCGAGACGATCAGGCGGCGCGAATCCGGGTTGCGGCGCAGTTCCGCCAGAACCTGGGATATCTGGTCGATATGGCGGCCGTCCGGCGCCGGCCAGGACCGCCATTGCGCGCCGTAGACGGGGCCGAGATCGCCGCTCGCATCCGCCCATTCGTTCCAGATGCGCACGCCGTTCTCGGTCAGATAGCGGATATTGGTGTCGCCGGCCAGGAACCACAGCAGCTCATGGATGATCGACTTCATGTGCAGCCGCTTGGTCGTCAGCAGCGGAAACCCTTCGGCAAGGTCGAAGCGCATCTGGTGGCCGAAGACGGATTGCGTGCCGGTGCCGGTCCGGTCGGCCTTCCAGGCGCCGGTCTCGCGCACATGGCGCATGAGGTCGAGATATTGCCGCATGGCATGAAGCCTAGCGCAAAGTCCGGACACGGCAATGCTTTGCGATACGGGTGCCGGCAACGCCGCTGCGACGCATCGCCCCGCCGCGAAACAGACCTTTAACGCAAGCCGCGCAATCCCTATATTCAGGCTGCCGCTTCGGCGGCTATGGCGCTACACGGCTTGGCGGCATAAGCGCTGCGGACCCGGGGGCAGTACCCGGCGCCTCCACCAGTTTTCCCGTCCGATCTGGCGACTCGGACGGGCCTTATGGGGGCGAACCAGGATCGACGCGCGTGGTAAAGGCCTAGTCGGTGCTCGGTATGGTACCCGCCGTTATCGGGCCAGTCGTTAATTGCGAACGACAACTTCGCGGGCGAAGCCCGCCTCGCTGCCTAATTAAAACCTAGGCAAGCGCGGTCCGGGGGGCACCGGGCAACAGAAGCCCCCCAACTTATCCGGCCGGCTCGCCCGGCCATGTGTGCGGCAAGGGTGTCGTGGGGAACGAATGGGCATCGATCGGCTGCGGTACGACGTGATGGTCGAGCGTGCATTGCGCGGGGTTCTGCGCGAGGTTCTGCAAAAGGTCCGGACGCTGGGTCTTCCGGGCGATCACCATCTTTACATCACCTTCCGCACCGACCATCCGCGGGTGGAGATGTCGGACAAGCTGCGCCAGCGCTATCCGAAAGAGATCACCATCGTCCTGCAATACCAGTTCTGGGACCTCCAGGTCGAAGATACCGGCTTTGCGGTCACGCTCAGCTTCAATCAGGAGCATGAGCGGCTGGTGGTTCCCTTCGCCGCCGTTACCGCATTTTCCGATCCGTCGATCAATTTCGGCCTGCAGTTCTCCGCCGATATGGACGAGACCGCCGCCGCGCCGGCCGTGCCGGTCGCGCCCGAAGCGGTCGACGCCGAACCGGCCGAGAAGGTCGTCGCCCTCGACGCGTTCCGCAAGAAGTAGGCGGCGTCCGTGGTCGATGCCGCGCTGCGTGCCAAGGCGGAAGCCTTCGCGGCGCTGCATCGCGGGCCGTCGCTCCTCATACTTCCCAATGCCTGGGACATCGCCAGCGCGGTGCTGATCGCGGCCGCCGGGTTTCCGGCGCTCGCCACCACCAGCGCCGGCATCGCCTTCTGCCGCGGCTATCGCGACGGCGAGCGCATTCCGAAGGACGAGATGCTGGCCGAGGTCGCGCGCATGGCCGCGCGCGTGCCCGTACCCGTCACCGCCGACCTGGAGGCCGGATACGGCCAGCGCCCCGAAGATGTGGCGGCGACGGTGCGCGACGCCATCGCCATCGGCTGTGTCGGCTGCAACATCGAGGATGGCCGGATCGGCGACGGCCCGCCGCTGATCGAGACCGCCCTCGCCGTCGAGCGCATCCGGGCCGGCCGCAATGCGGCCGACGCGGCGGGCCTGCCCTTCGTCGTCAACGCCCGCACCGACGGCTTCCTGCGCGGCGGCCGCGACCGCGCAACCCTCGACGACACAATCCGCCGCGCCAATGCCTATTTCGAGGCCGGGGCGCGCAGCCTGTTCGTGCCCGGCGTCGCCGATGCCGAGACCATCGGCACGCTGGCCCGCAACATCGCCGGGCCGCTGAACATCCTCGCCGGCCTCGACACCCCGCCGCTCGCCCACCTGCAGGAACTCGGCGTCGCCCGCGTCAGCGTCGGCGGCAGCCTTGCCCGCACCGCCTATTCCGCCCTCCGCGATTCCCTCGCCGAACTCCAGGGGCCCGGCAGCTTCGGCTACAACGCCGGGACCTATACGAACGCACAACTGAACAAGCTGCTCGGCTGACCCGCCGCAAACCGCAGCGAAAAGGGGAGAAGACGCATGACCGCCATCGCCGCGGATGTCCTTGTCGTGGGCGGATCGCCCGCCGGCTGCGCCGCCGCCATCGCCGCCGCGCGGCGCGGGCGCAGTGTGACGCTGCTGGAGCCGACGCCCGTCCTGGGCGGCCTCAGCGCCAATGGCGTGCATGCCTTCGACACCGGCACGATGCAGTCGATCAGCGGCATCGCCGAGGAGTTCGCGGATGCGATCCGCAGCCATTACAAGGCCAGCGGCCTCATCGACCCGCTGCTGGACAGCCCGACCGACCTGTTCTGGGAGAGCCATGTCGCGGCCGGGGTCTGGGCCGGCATGGTCGCGGCGGAGCCCAACATCCGCGTCCTGCTGCGCGCCGTGCCGGTCGCGGTCGAGGTCGCGGACGGGCGCATTGCCGCGGTGGTGTGGGAGGATGCGGCCGACGGCTACGGCAATGCCGGTCCGGAGGGCGCGCCGCAGCACCGCGCGACCGGCCGCATCGTGATCGACGCCACCTATGAGGGCGATATCGCCGCCTGGGCCGGGGCGCCCTTCGACCTCGGCCGCGAGGCGTGGAGCCCCGAGGAGCCGCATGCCGGCGAGATCTACACCACCACCCATGCCTACGACATCCGGCATGGCGCCCTGCCCTCGACCATCCTGCCGGGCAGCAGCGGCGACGGCGACGGCCGGCTGATGGCCTTTGGCTGCCGTCTCACGCTGCGCTTCTACGACGACGCCTCGCCCGATGCCGCGCACCGCCTGAAGTCGCCGCCGCCGGGCTACGACCCGTCGCGCTATTCCTGGGCGGAGAGCACCTATTTCCCCGAGGGCCGCGCCCGCTTCGGCACCGGCATCATCCCCGGCGTCAACGGCAAGGCGCTGACCAACCGGCCCTTCGAGGGCAGCGACCATGTCGGCG
>JBFWNZ010000052.1:0-15943 GCA_050250795.1 Alphaproteobacteria bacterium
ACAAGAAGCGCGCCAAGCTGTTCGCCAAGCTGGGACGGGAACTGATGGTCGCCGCCAAGTCCGGCGGTGCCGATGCGGACTCGAACCCGCGGCTGCGCGCGGCGATGATCGCGGCGCGCGCCAATAATATGCCGAAGGACAATATCGAGCGGGCCATCAAGAAGGGGGCCGGCGGCGATGCCGACGACAGCTACGAGGCCATTCGCTACGAGGGCTATGGCCCGGGCGGCGTGGCCATCATCGTCGAGGCGCTGACCGACAATCGGAACCGGACGGCGTCGGAATTGCGCGCCGCCTTCAGCAAGCATGGCGGGAACCTGGCCGAGACGGGCGCGGTCAGCTTCATGTTCGACCGTATCGGCAGTATCCGCTTCGCCCGCGATGCCGGCACGCCCGAAGCCGTGTTCGAGGCGGCATTGGAAGCCGGCGCCGAGGATGTGGTGTCCTCGCCGGAGGGGCATGAGGTGTCCTGCGCACCCGACGATCTGCACGCGGTGGCGGAAGCCTTGCGCGAACGTTTGGGCGACGCGGAATCGACCCAACTGATCTGGCGCCCGCAGAACGGGGTCCCGGTGGATGAGGATGCGGCGACAACCATTTTCAAGCTGATCGACGTGCTGGAAGACAATGACGACGTTCAGACGGTGTCGGCGAACTTCGAAATCGCCGACGAGGTGATGGAGCGGCTGACGGCTTGAGCCAGCGAACGGCGATGCGTCTGATCGGTCTGGACCCCGGACTCCGCAATACCGGATGGGGCGTGATCGAGATGTCGGGCAACCGGCTGACCCATGTCGCGGACGGTACGATCCGCCCGCGGCAGGACGGCCCCATGGCGTGGCGCCTGCGCGATCTGCATGAGGGGTTGGCGGCGGTGCTGGCGCAGTACGCGCCCGACGAAGCGGCGGTGGAAGAGACGTTTGTGAACAAGAATCCGGAATCCACCCTGAAGCTGGGCGAGGCGCGGGGCGTTGTCCTGCTCGCGCCGGCGCTATTGGGGATTCCGGTTGCGGAATATTCGGCCAATCGGATCAAGAAGGCCGTCGTGGGGGCGGGGCATGCCCGCAAGGAGCAGATTCAGACGATGGTCCGTCACCTGCTGCCTGGCGCTGCGGTGTCCAGCGCCGATGCGGCCGACGCCCTGGCCGTCGCAATCTGTCACGCGCATTTCGCCGGAACGGCACGCCGCTGGCAGGCGGCCGGGGCGGAGGCGGTTCGATGATCGCGAGCCTGTCCGGCCGGGTCGATCACATCGACGAGGATTCAGCGGTGATCGATGTGGGCGGTGTCGGGTATCTGGTCTTTTGCGGCGCACGGACCCTCGCGCGTCTGCCGGGTGCGGGCGAAGCGGCGCGATTGTTCGTCGAGACCCATGTCCGTGAGGACCACATCCATCTCTACGGTTTCTACGACGCGGTGGAACGCGCATGGTTCCGGTTGCTCACGACGGTCCAGGGCGTGGGGGCCCGCGTCGCGCTTGCCATCCTGTCGGCCCTGTCGACCGAGGAACTGGCCCAGGCGGTGGCGCATCAGGACCGGACCATGCTGACGCGGGCCAGCGGGGTGGGCCCGAAGCTGGCGGTTCGGATTGTCACGGAATTGAAGGATCGCGCGCTTCATATGCCCGTTGCGGCGTCGGTTCCGCATATGGGCGGGGCCCTGCCCATTGTCGTCGGGGGCGAAGAGGAGGCGGCGATTTCCGCGCTCGTGAACCTTGGGTTTCCACGGGCCCAGGCGGCCGGCGCGGTGGCACGCGCGGGGCGCTCGCTCGCCGGGGACGGCGAGGCGGCGCCGGCTCTGGAGTCGCTCATCCGGGCCGGTCTGCGGGAGCTTAGCCAGTGACCGGCATGGCCGACCGAATCGTGACGCCGGATTTCGCCGCCGCCGATACCCCCGAGGTGGGGCTGCGGCCGCAGACCCTGGACGATTTCATCGGCCAGCGGACGGTGCGCGAGAATCTGGCGGTTTTCATCCGGGCGGCCCGGTCGCGCAGCGAAGCGCTGGATCACACCCTGTTCTTCGGTCCGCCGGGCCTGGGCAAGACCACGCTGGCCCAGATCGTGGCGCGCGAACTGGGGGTGAATTTCCGGGCCACCTCCGGCCCTGTGATCGCCAAGGCCGGGGACCTCGCAGCGATCCTCACCAATCTTCAGGCCCATGACGTTCTGTTCATCGACGAGATTCACCGCCTCAATCCGGCGGTGGAGGAAATCCTCTATCCGGCGATGGAGGATTTCCAGCTCGACCTGATCATCGGCGAAGGGCCCGCAGCCCGGTCGATCCGGATCGACCTGCCGCCCTTTACCCTTGTGGGGGCGACGACCCGCTCGGGGCTGATCACCACGCCGCTTCGCGAGCGGTTCGGAATTCAGCTGCGGATGGAATTCTATGCCGATGACGAGTTGCAGGCGATCGTCGCACGGGGCGCCGGCAAGCTGGCCATGCCGTTGAGTGCGGACGGTGCGCTGGAGATCGCGCGGCGCAGCCGCGGCACCCCGCGGGTGGCGGGGCGGCTGCTGCGCCGGGTGCGGGATTTCGCGGCGGATGACGGGGTCGGCGAGGTCGATGCGCCGGCGGCCGACAAGGCGCTGGCGCGGATGGGGGTCGATACCCGCGGGCTCGATGCGATGGACCGGCGCTACCTGACCTGCGTGGCCGACAATTACGGTGGCGGCCCGGTGGGGGTGGAGACGATGGCCGCGGCGCTGGCGGAACAGCGCGACGTGCTGGAGGAGGTGATCGAGCCATACCTGATCCAGCAGGGGCTGGTGCAGCGCACGCCGCGCGGCCGGATGCTGACGGCGCAGGGCTGGCGGTATCTCGGGCGCGATGCGCCACGGCAGGCGATGGAGCAGTTGGATCTGTTGGCCGGCACTGCAACGGGCGGCGAGGCCGATGCTTGACGCGGCCGCCGGTGGAACCCACGTCTGGCCGGTCCGCGTCTATTACGAGGACACGGACGCGGCTGGCATCGTCTATTACGCGAACTATCTTCGGTTCGCGGAGCGGGCGCGGACCGAGATGCTGCGCGACCTGGGCGGCGAGCATCGCGCCCTTCTCGATGCCCATGGCATGGTTTTCGCCGTGCGCAGCTGCAAGGCCGATTATTTGGTTCCGGCGCGTCTCGACGATGCGCTGGAGGTTCGGTCCCGATTGCTGGAAGTGGGTGGGGCTTCGATGACGGCCGAGCAGGTCGTCCATCGCGAGGCCGAGGTTTTGGTGCGGATGGAGGTCCGTCTGGCCTGCATGGGCCGGGACGGGCGGGCGGTTCGGATGCCTGCGCCGGTGCGGTCGGCGCTGCGGGCATTCCAAGAAGGACGGTAGGCAAGAGGACTATATGGAGCAGAACCTTATCGATTCGGTGGCGCTCGCTGGCTCTGTCGATGCAGCGAATTTGTCCGCCCTATCGCTTTTCTTGCGTGCCCATTGGGTGGTCAAGCTGGTCATGCTGACCTTGCTGCTCGCCTCGGTCTGGACCTGGGCGATCATCCTGGAGAAGAGCTTCCGGCTGCGTCGGCTGCATGCGCGGGCGTCCAAGTTCGAGGACGCGTTCTGGTCCGGCGGTTCCCTGGAGGACCTCTACGAACGGATCGGGCCGCGGGCCAACGATCCGATGTCGACCGTTTTCGTCGCGGGTATGCGGGAATGGCGACGATCTTCAAATCGCGGGCTGGGGCAGGCCGGACCGAGCCGGGCAAGGCTGCAGGAGCGGATCGACAGGGTGATGAGTGTCGCGCTCAGCCGCGAGATGGAGCGGGCCGAAAGCAATATGACGTTCCTCGCTTCGGTCGGGTCGACGGCGCCGTTCATCGGCTTGTTCGGCACGGTCTGGGGCATCATGAGTTCCTTCCAGGCCATCGCCGTTACCAAACAGACCAGCCTGGCGGTGGTCGCCCCCGGCATTGCCGAGGCCCTTCTGGCGACGGCTCTGGGGCTGGTCGCGGCCATTCCCGCGGTGGTCGCGTTCAACAAGCTGTCGAGCGATATCGGCCGCTATGGCGGGCGCCTCGAAGCCTTCACGGACGAATTCTCGGCGATCATGTCCCGGCAACTCGAAGAGGGCGCCTGATCGATGGGTGCACAGCTCGCCGGACGCGGTGCGCAGAACGGCCGCAATGGGCGGCGGCGGTCGCGCTATCGGCCGATGTCCGACATCAATGTGACGCCTTTTGTCGACGTCATGCTGGTGCTGCTGATCGTCTTCATGATCGCGGCGCCGCTGCTGACCGTGGGCGTGCCGGTCGATCTGCCCAAGACCCAGGCCGCATCGCTCAGCGATACCAAGGAGCCGGTGGTGGTTACGATCGACAAGACCGGTGCCGTCTACATCCAGGAAACGGTCGTGCCGGTCGAGAACCTGACGGCGCGGCTGGTTGCGATAACCGGGGCCAACCCGGAGACGAAGATATTCGTCCGTGGCGATCAGACGATCCAGTACGGGCGCGTGATGGAGGTTATGGGGAGGCTCAGTGCGGCAGGTTTCGCGAAGGTGTCTCTGCTCGCGGAATTGCCGAACGGCACAACGGGGAAGAGATGACGGCTGCCGATGCGCACATCGCTCATCATCTCTGCCCTGACCCATGTCCTGTTGATCGCGCTGGCGATGGTCTCGCTGCCGCAGGCGGAATTGCCCATGGTCGAGACGCCGCCCGTCATCGATGTCGAACTGGTGACGGAAATCACGGCGTCGCCGAAGCCGACGCCGCAGCCGCAACCCGCCAAGAAGCCTGAGCCGGCGGCTGCACCGCCGGAACCGCCGAAGGCTGTGCAACCGCCGCCGCCGCCGCCAGCCCCCAAGCTGGCCGAGGTGCCGCCTCCGAAGCCCGAGCCCAAACCGGAACCCAAGCCCGAGCCGAAACCCGAGCCGAAGCCGGAACCGCAACCTGAGCCAAAGCCTGAGCCGAAACCGGAACCGAAACCTGAGCCCAAGCCCGAGCCGAAACCGGAACCGAAGCCGGAGCCCAAGCCCGAGCCGAAACCGGAACTGGCACCCGTGCCGCGCGCGAAGCCCAAGCCGCCGCAGGACGATTTCGAATCCGTCCTCAAGACGGTTCAGAAGCTCGACCAGAAGCCGCAGAAGCCGCCCGAGGAACCGAAGAAGGACAAGAAGCCAAGCTTCGAGGAACAGATGGCCGCGGCGCTGGATCGCAAGCCGCCGTCGCCGGAGCGACAGCAGGCGAAGTTCGGCGAGCAATTGTCGATCAGCGAGATCGACGCCGTCCGGCGTCAGATCGAGAAATGCTGGAACGTCCCTGCCGGTGCGCCGCAGGCCGAGGATCTGGTTGCGACGATCCGGATGCAGCTGAACCCCGATGGCAGCGTCCGTTCCGCCCAGATCGTCGACAGCGGACGCATGTCGGATCCTTTTTTTCGCGCAGCGTCGGAAAGTGCGCTTCGAGCGGTGCTCAATCCGCGTTGTAATCCGCTGAAGCTACCCATGGAGAAGTACGACACATGGCGGGATATGACGCTGACCTTCAACCCGAAACAGATGGTTGGACGATGAAAGCGATGCTTAGGCAGACAGCATATGGCCTTGCGGCCGTCGTCGCGGCGGTCGGATTGCTGGTCTCCGCATCCGGCGCGCAAGCCGAAGTGCGGATCGATATCACCCGCGGCTATGTCGAGCCGTTGCCGGTCGCCATCACCGATTTCCAGGGCGAACGGGCAACCGAGGCCGATGTCGGTCGCGATATCTCGGGTGTCGTGGCGGCCGATCTCGAACGGTCGGGGTTGTTCAAGCCCATCGATTCCAAGGCCTTCATCCAGGATGCCGCTTCGCTTCAGGTCCAGCCGCGCTTCGGCGATTGGCGGGTCCTGAACGCCCAGGCGCTGGTGAGCGGTAGCGTCGCCGTGCAGCCCGATGGGCGCCTGCGCGTCGAGTTCCGGCTCTGGGACGTGTTCGCCGAGACCCAGATGACGGGGCTTGCCTATTATACTCAGCGCGAAAACTGGCGGCGTGTGGCGCATATCATCGCCGATGCGATCTACAAGCGGATCACGGGCGAGGAAGGATATTTCGACACGCGGATCGTCTATGTCGCGGAAAATGGGCCGCCCAAGCGTCGGGTGAAGCGTCTTGCCATCATGGATCAGGACGGTGCGAACCAGCGTTTCCTGACCGACGGCAGCGCGCTCGTCCTGACCCCGCGCTTTTCGCCGACGCTGCACGAGATCACGTATCTGTCCTACTACAACAACCAGCCGCGGGTTTACCTGTTCAATATCGAGACCGGGCGGCAGGAACTGCTGGGCAGCTTCAGCGGCATGACTTTTGCGCCGCGCTTTTCGCCGGACGGCAACTCGGTCCTGATGTCCTACTCCGAAAACGGCAACTCGGACATCTACACGATGGATTTGCGGACGCGCCGGGCGCAGCGTCTGACTTCGGATGCGTCCATCGACACCTCGCCGAGCGGCTCGCCCGACGGGCGCAGCATCGTGTTCAACTCCGACCGCGGCGGTTCGCCGCAGCTTTACGTGATGGATGCCGACGGCGGCAATGTGCGCCGCATCAGCTTCGGGCAGGGGCGATATTCGACCCCCGTCTGGTCGCCGCGCGGCGATCTGATCGCCTTCACGAAGCAGACGGGCGGTGTATTTCACATCGGCGTTATGCGTCCCGACGGCAGTGGCGAACGCCTGCTAAGCGAGAGTTTCCTTGACGAAGCACCCACTTGGGCGCCCAATGGCCGCGTCCTGATATTCTTCCGTCAGACCCCCACGGACCAGCGGGGGCTTGGCGGGACCTCGCGTCTCTATTCGGTCGATGTCACCGGATACAATCTCCGGGAAGTGATTACGACGACCGATGCGTCCGATCCGGCTTGGTCCCCCTTAGTCCCTTGATTATGTGGGGGGTCAGTGCTAATTCATTCCCATAGGGCTCGCAACAGATTGTGGCGGGCGCCGGTCGGCTGTGCGCAGGCGGGCACGAGGAACGGCCGCTTGCGAGTGCGCTGAGTGCAGGGAACATCCGTCCTCCCAGGGGAGTCTATCAATGCGTTTCAAGGTTCTGAGTGTGTTCGCTGCCTTGCTGCTCGTCGCCGCGTGCGAGAGCGCGCCCGAGAGCAGCGGGGCGGCAACGGGCAGCGGTGCGGCCGCAGGTAGCGGCGGCCAGCCCACGATGGCCGGCCAGGCCCGTCCGGGCTCGGTCGCGGACTTCGTCACCAATGTCGGCGACCGCGTTTTCTTCGACTTCGACAAGTCGGACATCACCGCGCAGGGTGCGGAGACGCTGCGTAAGCAGGCGGCTTGGCTGAAGAAGTATCCGGCGGTCACGCTGTCGGTCGAAGGTCATTGCGACGAGCGCGGCACGCGTGAGTACAACCTCGCGCTGGGTGATCGCCGTGCGAACGCCGTCCGCGACTTCCTCGTCGGCCAGGGTATCTCGGCCAATCGCCTGACGACCATCAGCTACGGCAAGGAGAAGCCGGAAGTTGTCGGTTCGACCGAGTGGGCGTGGTCGCAGAACCGCCGTGGTGTGAGCGCCCCGAAGAACGCCCCGGCCAGCTGATCCCGCAGGCAAGGCCGGGTGTGGGCATCTAGCGGCGGCTTTGTGCCGTCCGGTATGGAACGCGCCATACTCTTGCCCAAATCGCACGGCATGCTGGGAACATGGTAAGGCGGACTCGCAATACGCAGGTCAAGGCGCCCGTCGGATCGAAAGGTCCGGCGGGCGCTGCCTTGCGGGTATTGCGGTCGCTTCCGGCGGTGGCGGTTCTCGTCGCGATGTGCGCGGCGGTGCCGCATCTTGCCGTGGCACAGGACAGCGATCTCGCTCGCGAGATCGAGCGGCTTCGCCGCGATGTCGCGGATCTTCAGCGGCAGGCCTATAGCGGCGGCGGGGCAGCCTCCGGCGTCGGGTCCGAGCCGATGAACGCGGACGCTGCGACCCGGCTCCAACTGCAGATGCAGACGGTTCAGAATCAGCTTCGCGATCTGACGGGGCGGCTGGAGCGCATGGAGTTCGAGAATCGTTCGAACAAGGAACGTCTCGAACGCCTGTCCGGCGATATCGACATGCGCCTGCGTACGCTTGAGCAGGGCGGTGCCGGCGACATGGGAATGGTGCCTGCTCCGGGGGCGAGTGCCGGTGCATCCGTTCCGGCATCGGGCGCGTCCTCGCCGGTTCCTCCGGCGGAATCGCCGGCTCAGGCCACGGGAACGCCTGCCGGTCTGGCGCCCGGTCAGCGTCTCATGGGCACGCTGACCAGCGGCGGGTCCTCGACACAGACATCCGCGCCGGCGCAGCAACCGCCCGCGACGGCCAAGACCCAGCAGGCTGCCTTGCCCAAGGGCGATCCGAACGAGCAGTATCAATATGCCTATGGGCTGCTTCAGCAGCGGGATTTCGAGGGGGCCGAGCGGTCGCTTCAGGCCTTTATCACGGCCAATCCCACCCATCAGCTGACCGGCAACGCCATGTACTGGCTGGGCGAAACCTATTACATCCGCAAGAACTATGCGGAGGCGGCCCGCGTGTTTCTGGACGGCTACCAGAAGTTCCCGAAAGGCAACAAGGCCCCCGACAATCTTCTCAAGCTTGGCATGTCGCTCGCGGCCGTCGGCGAGAAAGAGCCGGCCTGCCAAGCCTATAAGCGGCTTGTGACCACCTTCCCCGAGGGTAACCAGCGGATCGTGGGCTTCGCGAAATCCGAGATCACCCAACTCGGCTGCAAATAATTCCGATGTCTGCGTCGGCGCCTGTCGAGCCCGACGAGTTCGAATCCTTGATGGCCGAGTGCGCACCGTTCGAGGTGCAGCCGCATGTCGCCGTGGCCTGTTCCGGCGGCGCGGACAGCATGGCATTGACCCTGCTCATTGCCGGCTGGGCGGCGGCGCGAAACGGGCTCGCCACGGCTTTGGTCGTGGATCACGGGTTGCGTGCGGAGTCCGCCACCGAAGCCGGCGAGGTCGTGCGCTGGCTCTCGGCACGCGGGATCGCGGCGGTTTGCCTGAGCCGGGGTGCAGCCCCGCTCCGGGGCAACACGCATGCCGCGGCCCGCGATCTCCGCTATCGCCTGATGGGCGAGTGGTGTCGCAAGGCTGGCGTTCTGCATCTCGCGCTTGGGCATCACCGCGAGGATCAGGCGGAAACCCTGCTTGCGCGGCTGGTGCGCGGTAGCGGGATCGACGGCCTGGCGGCAATGGCGCCGGTGCAGCATGCCGCGTGGGGGCGCCTGGTCCGGCCGCTTCTGTTCGTCCCAGCGGCACGTCTTCGGGCGACGCTGGCGGCCGCTGGGCAGGTTCATGTGGAAGACCCCAGCAACCGCGATCCCAGGTTCCAGCGGACGCGCCTGCGTGCGCTGATCGCGGAAATGGGTGAGCAGGGGACGGCCCGCTTGGCTGCGACGGCGCGGCGTTTGGGACGGGCCCGGGCGGACCTCGATGCTCGTACCTGCGAATTGCTGGCTCGATCTTCAGTCCTGAAACCTGAGGGATATGCCGTGGTGTCCGACCCGGCTTTCTTTGGACCGGGAAGCGAAATCGCGTTACGGGCGCTGAGCCGCCTGCTGATCTCCATCGGGGGACGGATGCATCCGCCGCGAGAGGCGTCGCTGGAGCGGCTGGCGGTGGCTCTCATTGCCGGGGGGTCGGTTGCCGCCACGCTTGCCGGCTGCCGGGTGCTGCGTCGCCGCGGTGCCATTCTGGTCTGTCGCGAGCCGGCGGCCGTTGTGGATATCAAGCCGGCGGTGGGACGCGTCGAATGGGACGGGCGGTTCCGGATCGATGTGGCGCATGGCGCGAACTGCGAGATTCGCCGGCTCGGACGGAACGGCTGGCTTCAATTGGCTGCGGCGGCGCCGGCGCTTCGTGCGAGCTCGGTGCCGCCGCCGGTCCGGCCCAGCCTTCCGGCGCTGTGGCGCGACGGGCGTGTGCGCTGCGTGCCGCATCTGGGGTACGTGGATATGGGCGATGCAGATTTGCCACAGGTCGCGGATATTTATTTTCGCCCCATGCGGCCTTTGGCCTCGCCGCCGTTTGCGATTGGCGGTACGCGGCCCATATTATAGCTGTCGGCGCAACGTCACCCATCGGTGGCGTGCCCGCCTGTGTATGGCGAGGTTCCGCAAGTGAATCCATTCGGCAAGAATTTGGCTCTCTGGATCATCGTGATCATCCTGCTGGTCGGGATGTTCAACCTGTTCCAGGGGTCGTCCGGACGGTCGGTGCAGACCGAGGTGCCCTATTCCCGTTTCGTGAGCGAAGTGGACAGCGGCACGGTCTCCGACGTCACCATCCAGGGTCGCAAGGTCACCGGACATTACAAGAACGGTGCGGGCGTCTTCACGGTCTATGCGCCCGAAGACCCGACCCTCGTCGACAAGCTGATCAAGGCCGGCGTCACCGTAACGGCCAAGCAGCCGGACGATGGCATGCCGACCTTCTTCTCGATCCTCATCAGCTGGTTCCCGATGCTGCTGCTGATCGGTGTGTGGATTTTCTTCATGCGCCAGATGCAGTCCGGCGGTGGCCGGGCGATGGGCTTCGGCAAGTCGCGGGCACGCCTGCTCACCGAGAAGACCGGGCGCGTCACCTTCGAGGACGTCGCCGGAATCGACGAGGCCAAGCAGGAACTGGAGGAGATTGTCGAGTTTTTGAAGGACCCGCAGAAGTTCCAGCGCCTGGGCGGCCGAATCCCGAAGGGCGTGCTGCTGGTGGGCCCTCCGGGGACCGGTAAGACCCTGCTCGCGCGCGCCATCGCGGGTGAGGCGAATGTGCCCTTCTTCACGATCTCGGGCTCCGAATTCGTGGAGATGTTCGTGGGCGTCGGCGCCAGCCGTGTGCGCGACATGTTCGAGCAGGCAAAAAAGAATGCGCCCTGCATCGTCTTCATCGACGAAATCGACGCCGTCGGCCGGCATCGCGGCGCGGGCCTGGGCGGCGGAAACGACGAGCGCGAGCAGACGCTGAACCAGTTGCTGGTCGAAATGGACGGATTCGAGGCGAATGAAGGCGTGATCCTGATTTCCGCCACCAACCGTCCGGATGTGCTCGACCCCGCGCTGCTGCGTCCAGGCCGCTTCGACCGTCAGGTCGTGGTGCCGAACCCGGACGTGCTGGGCCGCGAGAAAATCCTCAAGGTGCATCTGCGCAAGGTGCCGCTGTCGCCGAATGTCGATCCGCGGATCATCGCGCGCGGCACGCCCGGCTTCTCCGGCGCCGATCTTGCCAATCTGGTGAACGAGGCCGCCCTGCTGGCCGCGCGCAAGAACCGGCGCGTGGTGTCCATGCAGGAACTGGAAGAGGCGAAGGACAAGGTCATGATGGGGGCCGAACGGCGCTCGATGGTCATGACCGACGAGGAGAAGAAGCTGACGGCCTATCACGAGGCGGGGCATGCCATCGCCACCATCAACATGCCGGCCTCGGATCCCATTCATAAGGCGACGATCATCCCGCGCGGCCGTGCGCTGGGTATGGTGATGCGTCTGCCCGAGAAAGATCAGTATGCGAAGTCGCGCGATCAGCTCGAAGCCGACCTCGTGGTCGCGATGGGCGGCCGGGTGGCGGAACTGCTGATATTCGGTCGTGAGAAGTTGACCACCGGGGCGTCGAATGACATCGCGCAAGCCACGGCGATGGCGCGCAAGATGGTTACGGAATGGGGCATGAGCGACCGCCTCGGGCCGCTGCGTTACAACGAGAACCAGGGCGAAGTATTCCTCGGCCACTCGGTGTCGCAGACCAAGAACGTGTCCGAGGCGACCGCGCAGATCATCGACGAGGAAATCCGCCGGATCGTCGATGAGGCAGAATCGGGGTGCCGTCGCGTCCTGACGGACCGGATCGACGATCTGCACCTGATCGCAAAGGCACTGCTGGAATACGAATCGCTGACCGGTGACGAAATCCGGGCCCTATTGCGCGGTGAGTCGCTCAACCGGCCGACCGAAGATGAGCCGCCCGCGCCGAAGCCCGGCGCCCGCTCATCGGTTCCGACGACCGGACCGGTCGGGATCGGGCCGGAGCCGCAACCCGGCGCCTGAGTCTTGGGATGAATGCGTTTCAGACGGCCCGCCGTATCCACGGCGGGCCGTTTTCTTTGCGCAATATCCGCAACCGTTCGATGACGAGGCTTCCGCCCAGAACCGGCACCGGCGCCACGCTCAGGACGTAGCGCAGCTCGAAATGCACGGCCATATACATGGCAGCCACGCCGGCATAGGCGAGCCACAGCCCGGCCAGCATCGCGGCGTCGCGGTCGGCCGGTCCGCATCGCCGCCAGCGTCCCAGGGCAAGGATGGGAGCGCCGAAGAGAAAGGCGAGAAACAGGAGAATGGACCCAAGCGCGCAGGCGGCGTGCAGCGCCAGCAGGCCCAGCCGCAAGGGCGTGGCATAGGTCCCCGGTTCGCGACGCAACTCGCGTAGCCCCGGCAGCAGCGACACTTCGGTCGCGATCTGGTGCGTCTCCGCAAAGCCGAAAGCCGGGTTGACCAGGGCCGCCACCGATTTCAGATCGAAATTTTCCAGCGTCGCGGTCAGGAACGGGCCGGGAAAGCGGCGAATGGTCTCGACATATTTGGCGGTCGCCGCATCGGCGATGGCAGGGGCGGTCATGCCGTATCGGACGTGCAATTGCCGGTTCGCGGCGACGACCTCGGCCAGGGTGTAGCCGGATGCCGTCTCGCGAACCGCGCGGTCGAGCGGCGTATCGCCGTCGAAGGGGCGCGCGCCCTTATGGACCATTTCGAAGACCGATTGCAGCATCACGACTTGTGCGTTGGTCGTGAGAAAGGCTTCGCCGCTGCGGGCTTCGTTCCAGGTCCGATAGGTCCAGACGATCAGTAATCCGGGCAGCAGAAATGCCACGATCATGCCGGCCCGATACAGGCGGCCGGTACGGCTGAACAGAATGGCGGCGAGCGCCAAGGGCGCCAGCGTCGCCGCCACGGCCCATCCGTTGCCGCGCAGCAGGATGAGGAGCGCGGCCACTGCGCCGATGCCGGATGCCGCGCGCAGCGGCCGCGCTGCCCCGCCAAGCAGAAGGTGTCCCAGCGTGATCGTCGCAAGAATGAAGAGGCTGGTGAACAGGCTGTCGGCGAGCAGGGCCAGATCCAGCCATACGACATGCGACAGTCCGTGGCCGATACCGGCTGCGATGGCGGCCCAGAGGGCGCCGGTGAAGCGCAGTGCGAAGCGGTACACCGCAGCGGTGGCCGTCAGGGCGAGCGCGGATTGCAGCAGGACCGTCGCGACGGCGAAGCTGCTGCCGAACAGCGCCTGGAGGATTGCCAGGACCATCGGATAGCCGATGGTCCGCGCGACCGTCACGGGCGCCATGGACCGTTCCAGCCCGGCGTCCCAAAGCCAGGAATGGTCGCTGCCCCGGATCAGCGCCGCATAGGCGAGATACTCGTGGCTGTCGGGATAGAGGCCGGGCCCGTAAGCGATCAGCCCGGCGATCCGCGCCAGGGCCGCCAGCAGCAGTATGGCCGGCAGCGCGGCCTTTGCCGCCGTCATCCGGCCGCATCGGGCGGCGTGTCGCCCTCAGCGTTCCCGTAGACGCGGCGCAGGATGTAGATGGGGCGCCCCTTCACCTCGGTATAGATGCGGCCGATATACTCGCCCAGCAGCCCAAGCGTCATAAGCTGCAAACCGCCCAGGAACAGCACGACCACGATTAGCGAGGCATAGCCCGGCACGTCGCGGCCGAGGATCAGGGTCTTGGCCACGGTGAAGATCGCGTAGAGGAAGGCGAGCAGCGAGATGCCGCAGCCGACATAGGACCACAGCCTGAGCGGCATGCTGGAGAAGGAGGTGATGCCCTCCAGCGCCAGGTTCCACAGCCGCCACCAGTTCCACTTGCTCTCGCCGGCATGGCGCGCGTCGCGCACAAAGGGGATGGTGCAGGTCCGGAACCCGACCCAGGCGAACAGCCCCTTCATGAAGCGCCGCCGCTCCGGCAATCGGCTCAGCGCCGCCAGGACGCTGCGGTCGAGCAGCCGGAAATCGCCCACATCCTCTGGGATCGGCGTGTCGGCCAGCGTGTTGTGTACGCGGTAGAACAGGCGCGCAGTTAACCGCTTCATCGGCCCGTCTGCCTGCCGGTCGGTCCGGCGGGCGAGCACGACCTCGTAACCCTCGCGCCATTTCGCGAGCATCTCGGGGATCAGTTCCGGGGGATCCTGAAGGTCGGCATCTAGCGGCACCACGGCCGCGCCGCGCGCATGGTCGAGGCCCGCGGACAACGCGGCTTCCTTGCCGAAATTCCGCGACAGGTCGACGATGCGGATCGTCGGTTCCTCTTGCTGTGCCCGGCGCAGGGTGTCGAGGGTCGAATCGGTGCTGCCGTCGTTGACGCAGACGATCTCGAACGGCTCGTCCAGCTCACGCAGTATTGGCAGGGTCCGGTTTAGAAACAGCCGGATTCCCTCTGCCTCATTGTACATCGGCACCACCACCGACAGCAGCGGTCCGGCCATTCCTGTGCGCTCGATCATGCTTTTCCCCGCGCGGATCATACTGCGCGCGGGCGGAGGCCGAAAGCATGGGGCGCCGCGCTGGCAAGCAAGGGCGGTTTCATGTTAACGCAGGGCCGGATTTGCAAAGGTCGCAGGCGATGACGCGCAAGTATTTCGGAACCGACGGGGTGCGCGGCCAGGCGAATGTCGCCCCCATCGAGCCGCAGACGGTGCTGGGGATCGCGATGGCGGTGGGCCAGCATTTCCGGCGCGGCGACCACCGGCATC
Organism: Alphaproteobacteria bacterium; assembly: GCA_050250795.1. Classification (GTDB taxonomy): domain Bacteria; phylum Pseudomonadota; class Alphaproteobacteria; order UBA8366; family UBA8366; genus JBFWNZ01. The sequence continues at coordinate 14,697 of JBFWNZ010000052.1, forward strand.
TGGCGGTGATCGGCAAGGATACGCGCTTGTCCGGCTATATGCTGGAGCCCGCCCTGACCGCGGGCTTCATCTCCATGGGCATGGACGTCGTGCTGGTCGGACCGATGCCGACCCCCGCCGTCGCCATGCTGACCCGGTCGTTGCGTGCCGATGTCGGCGTCGTCATTTCCGCCTCGCACAATCCCTACGAGGATAACGGGATCAAGCTGTTCGGCCCTGACGGCTACAAGCTGTCGGACGACGACGAGCGCGCCATCGAGGCGCTGGTGGACGAGGGAATGCCCACTCTGGCGCCGGCAGCCGGGCTGGGCCGGGCGCGGCGGCTGGACGACGCGCCTGGGCGCTACATCGAGTTCGTGAAGCAGAGCTTTCCGCGTGGCCAGACCTTGGACGGGCTGAAGGTCGTTATGGATTGCGCGCATGGGGCGGCCTATCGCATCGCGCCGACCGTGTTGCGCGAACTGGGCGCGACCGTCATCCCCATTGGCATCGAGCCTGACGGAAAGAACATCAATCGCGATTGCGGTGCGACCCATCCGGCGGCCATGCAGCAGCTTGTCGTGGCCCATGGCGCCCATCTCGGCATCGCTGTCGATGGCGATGCCGACCGCCTGATCATCGCCGACGAGACCGGGCGCGTGCTCGACGGCGATCAGGTTCTGGCGCTGATCGCGGGGTCCTGGCAGCGCAGCGGCCAGTTGCGGGGCGGCTGCGTCGTCGGCACCGTCATGTCGAACCTCGCCTTCGAGCGCTATCTGGCCGGTATCGGCGTCGATCTCGTGCGGACGCGGGTGGGCGACCGCTATGTGCTGGAACATATGCGCACCCATGACTGCAACCTTGGCGGCGAGCCCTCGGGCCATATCATTCTCAAGGACTATGTCACCACCGGCGACGCTCTGATCGCGGCCTTGCAGGTTCTGGCCGAGGTGGTGGCCCAGGAGAAGCCGGTCAGCGAGGTCTGCCATGTCTTCGAGCCGGTGCCGCAGTTGATGCGCAATGTGCGCTTCAACGGCGGTGCGCCGTTGGAGGCGGATGCGGTGCGCGCGGTCATCCGCGATGCGGAGGCCCAGTTGGGCCAGGGCGGACGGCTGGTGATCCGGCCGTCCGGCACCGAGCCGGTGATCCGGGTGATGGCCGAAGGCGACGATGCGGGACTGATCGGCAGTCTTGTCGATGGTATCGCCAGCGAAATAGAGCGGGCGGCGGCAGGATGACGGCGACGCTGGGGCGCGTGCTGATTGCCG
>JBFWNZ010000053.1:0-15788 GCA_050250795.1 Alphaproteobacteria bacterium
GTGAAGAAGGGGTCGAAGGCCTTCTCCCGCACCTCGTCGCTCATGCCCGTGCCGGTGTCGGCGACCGCCAGCATCACATAGTCGCCCGGCGCAGGGCCGCCGACCGACGCCCCCCTGACCGTGACGTTTTCGGTCTCGATGGTCAGGCTGCCGCCGTCGGGCATGGCGTCGCGCGCGTTGATGGCGAGGTTGAGGACGACATTCTCCATCTGATGCGGGTCGCAGAAGGTCCACCAGTCGGCCTCCAGCCGCCATTCGATGGCGATGTTGTCGCCGACCGAGTTGCTCAGCAGCACGTTCATCCCCAGCACCAGCCGGCTAAGGTCCACCGGCTTGGGCGACAGCGGGTGGCGGCGCGAGAAGGCGAGGATGCGCTGGGTCAGGCTGGCCGCGCGCGACAGCCCTTCCATGGCCATCTCGACATATTTGCCGACATCCGTCCGCCCCTGGCCGATCCGGCGCTGGAGAAGCTGCAGGCTGCCCTGGATCACCGCCAGCAGATTGTTGAAGTCGTGCGCGATGCCGCCCGACAGCTGGCCGATCGCCTCCAGCTTCTGGCTGTGGCGCAGCGCCTCCTCGGCGCGCTGGCGCTCGACGATCTGGGTTTCCAGGTCGGCATTCAGTTCCGCGAGGTTGGCGGCGCGCCGTGCGAGTTCGGCGTTGGCGCGGCTGAGCGCGGCATGCGCGACGCCCATCACCACGACGACCAGCGACACCATGAAGATCAGCAGCCCGACGGCGCCATAGCGCAGCCAGCGGCGCTCCACCGGCTCGGTCAGGGCGCGCAGATAGACCGTCCCCACATCCTCGCCATTCGCCAGGACGGGGATGGTGACGATCACATGGTTGTCCTCGAAGCGCGGCGGCCCGCGCTCGGCTTCCGAGGAGATTTCCAGGACCGGGCTGCGCAGATAGCCGGCGACGAAGGCGCCGCGGGCGTCGTAGACGGCGGCCGCCAGGATGTCCGGATTCTCGGCCAGCGCATTGACGTATTCCTGTGCCGCGCGGTCGTCGTCGAACAGCAGCGCCGCGGCGACGGTGGAGGCGAGGATCTTGCCCTGGGCGCCGATCTCGCGCGTCTTCTGTTCGCGATAGCTGCGCTCGCTATAGATCGCCATCGCGACGCCCACGACCAGCAGCAGCGCGGCCAGCGCCAGCGCGATCAGGGGCATGCGGCGGGACAGCGGCCACATCGCTCAGCTCCCCCTCGGCCGCACGCGCAGGGCGAGGCTCAGCACCTTGGAGCTGATGGCGAGCCCGTTCTCCGCCGCCGCCTGGTCGTCGATCTCGAACCGCACCCGGCCGTCGCGGACGACGAAGTTGACGATGCCCGAGACGGATGGCGGCGCGTCGCTCGTGACCGTCAGCACCGGCAGGCCGCGCACCGTGTCGAGGATCGCGTAGACCGGCTGAACCTCGGAACCGCCGGCATAGAGGATGTGGCAGTCGGCGCCGGCCTCGACCGTGCGCATGCGGCGGATTTCGATCGGCCGCTGCCGGATCTGCTGCCCGGCCACGGCCTGCTCCGCCATCGCGCCGAACGGGTCGTGGCCGACGATGCACAGCCGGAGCGGCGCGCCCGGGCCGTCGAAGGCAGCCATGGGCCATTCGATGAAGGGCCCGAACTTGTACAGATACGTGGCCTGGATGGCGCGGACGGTCTCGTCATGCTGGCCCAGGGCCGGCTGACCGACCAGCGCCGCCAGCAGCGACACGACGAGGGCCGTCCTGCGATATGGCGGTCGGCGCGGTGGTCTTCGCCCTGCCACGTCTAGAATCTCCAGCGTGCGCCGACATGGACGCTACGCCGCACCTCCTGCCGCGTGGCCGGCGGGCCGGTCTCGGGATGCCGGCTGTCCAGCAGATTGGCGCCCGCGACCGACAGTTCCAGCGAATCCGTCACATTCCATCCCAGCCGCGCATCGATCTCCAGATAGCCCGGAACCGAGGGCAGCGGCAGTTGGTCCACCGCGCGCAGGCCGACATCGAACTCCAGCCCGTGCGGCAGGTCCATGCGCGAACGCAGCGACGCCTGATAGGCCGGGTCGTTGCCCTGTGCCGCACGCGAACTTGTATCGGTGCTTTCGGGCGAAATTGTGAAGCTCTTGCGCAGCACGTTCAGCCCGGCGCTCAGCCGCCACCAGCGCCGCACCGCCTGGTCGCCCCAGATTTCGGCGCCGTAGGTATAGCCGTGCATCCCGTTGCCGATATAGGCCGGCAGGCCGCCGTTGCGCCGCTCGCCGGTCCGCAGCTTGTCGTAGTCGTGATAATAGACCGTGGCCGAGATCGAGGTATCGGGCAGCGGCCGGCCGCGATAGCCCAGCTCGTAGGCGATCAGTTCCTCCGATTCGAACTGGTTGTCCTGCAGGATGCCCGGCGCCTCCAGGTCGGCGTCGACGCGCGAGGGGGTGCGCACCGCGCGCGCGACCGATCCCCACAGCGTGGCGGTCTCGCTCGGCTGCCAGGCGAGATGCGCGCTCGGCATGGTGTCCAGCCCGCTCAGCGACCAGTATTCGACCTTGGTGCCCAGCGTCAGCGTCACCGCGCCGCCCAGGTCGATGGCGTCCTGCACGAAGCCGTTGAGCAGGTGCAGGCTCGCGCGCTGCGGCTCCAGGGTGAAGGCGTTGGTGGTGTTGGTGAACTCGTCGGCGATGAAGCGGTAGCCGCCGCCCCACACCACCTCGTGCCGCGCGCCCGGCGACCAGTGGTGCTGGCCCGACAGGTCGACGGTGTCGACATCGTTGGTGATGCCCGGCGCGCGCCGTCCGGTGCGGTCGAAATAGGCCTGGAACTCCAGCCCCTGCCCGCCATCCAGGTCGCGCTGCCAGCGCGCCAGCGCGTTGCCGCCCAGATTCTCGGCGTCGCCCTCGACCGGCTGGTGATAGACGTCGCCCTGGATTGTCGCCCGGTCGCGGCCCTCGGCCCAGTCGGCGCGGAAGCCGCCCTGGCGGTTCGCCCAGCCATTCTCGCCGCTGCTGCCGTCGCTGCGCGCGGTATAGCCGCGGTCCTGGCCCATGGCATAGACCCGATAGGCGGTGTTGTCGACCCGGCCGCCATGCCGCGCCGCCACGCCCTTGTCCACATTGCCGGCGAAGGCGCCGGCCAGCTGGCCCTGGGTGTCGCCGGCATTCTTGGTGATGACGTTGATCACGCCGTTGACCGCGTTCGCGCCCCACAGGGTGCCGCCCGGCCCGCTGATCACCTCGATCCGCTCGACATCCTCCAGCATCACGTTCTGCTGCTCCCAGAACACGCCCGAGAACAGCGGGCTGTAGACGCTGCGCCCGTCGATCATCACCAGCAGCTTGTTGGAGGATTCGAACGAGTTCAGCCCGCGCGCCGAGATCGCATAGGCCTGCGCGTCCTGCCGTGCCACTTGCAGGTTGGGCGCCAGCCGCAGCGCCTCGGGCAGGCTGGTCGCGCCCGACCGCCTTATGTCCTCCGCCGTGATCACATAGATGGAGGCGGCCGCATCGGAGACCGGTTCGGCGCGCTTCGAGACCGAGGTGACCTGAAGATTGGCCAGCTCCTCGATCGACATCTGCCCCAGTTCTTCCAGCGTCGGCTGGGCCGCGGCCATGCCGCCGCCCAGGCACAGCAGCAGGAGCCCCAATCCCGCCGCGCGCCGTGTCCGCCGTCCGCTGTCCGCCTCGTCCGCGACAGCCAAGACCCCTCTCCCCTCGCACGCGCCGACGCTTCGCGCATCCGGCCGTAAGAGGGGAAAACGCCGCCCGCTCGCGGATCGTTCCCTGCCCCGAAAGATTTTTCAGGTGCGCAGGCGGTACCCCGTCCGGAATATCCACCAGACCAGCGCGAGGCAGCCGGCGAGGAAGCCGAGCGTGGTGCCCAGGCTCACCCAGACCGGCACGTCGGCGATGCCGTAGAAGCTCCAGCGGAAGCCGCTGACCAGGTACAGTACCGGGTTGAACAGCGTCACCGCCCGCCAGAAGGGCGGCAGCATGTCGTTGGAATAGAAGCTGACGCCCAGGAAGGTCAGCGGAGTCAAGATCAGCATCGGCACGAATTGCAGCTTCTCGAAACCGTCGGCCCAGATGCCGATGATGAAGCCGAACAGGCAGAAGCTGATCGCCGTCAGCAGCAGGAAGGCGACCATCCACACCGGATGCTGCACCTCCAGCGGCACGAACAGTGCCGCCGTCGCCAGGATCAGCACGCCCAGGATCACCGACTTGGTCGCCGCCGCGCCGACATAGCTGGCGACGATCTCCATCGGCGACACCGGTGCCGACAGGATCTCATAGATCGTGCCGGTGAATTTCGGGAAATAGATGGCGAAGGAGGCGTTGGAGATGCTCTGCGTCAGCAGCGACAGCATGATCAGCCCGGGCACCAGAAAGGCGCCGTAGCTCACGCCCGCGATCTCGCTGATCCGCCCGCCGATGGCCGCGCCGAACACCACGAAATACAGCGAGGTCGACAGCACCGGCGACACGATGCTCTGCAGCAAGGTGCGCCGCGTGCGCGCCATCTCGAAGGCATAGATCGCGCGCATCGCATGCCAGTTCATGGCCGCGCCTCCCCCCGCCCCTCATTCACCAGCCCGACGAAGATGTCCTCCAGCGAGCTCTGCTCGGTCTGCAGGTCGCGAAAGCGGATGCCCGCCGCGCTGACATCGCCCAGCAGCCTTGTGATGCCCGTCCGCTCGGCCTGGGTGTCGTAGCTGTAGACCAGCTCGCTCCCGTCCGCCGCCAGCCGCAGCCCATAGGCCGCGAGCGCCGCCGGCACCGCCTCCAGCGGCGCGTGCAGATGCAGCGTCAGGCGCTTCTGCCCCAGCTTGCGCATCAGCGCCGCCTTCTCCTCGACCAGGATCAGCTCGCCCTTGCGGATCACGCCCACCCGGTCGGCCATCTCCTCGGCCTCCTCGATGTAATGCGTGGTCAGGATGATGGTGACGCCGGATTCGCGCAGGCCCCGCACCATCTCCCACATGTCGCGGCGCAGTTCCACATCCACGCCCGCCGAGGGCTCGTCCAGGAACAGCACCTCCGGCTCGTGCGACAGCGCCTTGGCGATCATCACCCGGCGCTTCATCCCGCCCGACAGCGTGATGATCTTGCTGTCCTTCTTCTCCCACAGCGAGAGCGCGCGCAGCACCTTTTCGATATGCGCCGGGTTCGGCGCCTTGCCGAACAGGCCGCGGCTGAACGACACCGTCGCCCACACCGTCTCGAAGGCGTCGGTGGTCAGCTCCTGCGGCACCAGCCCGATCCGCGCGCGGGCCGCGCGATAATCCTCGCGGATGTCGAAGCCGCCGACCCGCACCTGGCCTTCGCTGGGGTTCACCAGCCCGCACACGATGCTGATCAGGGTCGTCTTGCCCGCCCCGTTCGGCCCCAGCAGCGCGAAGATCTCGCCGCGCCCGATCTCCAGGTTGACGCTTTTCAGCGCCTGGAACCCCGAGGCATAGGTTTTGGACAGGCCGGCGATGGACAGGATGGGCGGCTGGGTCATGGCGCGACACATATAGGCGCCCCGCCGCCCGACGGCGAGCCCCAATCCGCCCGGCCCCCAATCCGCCCGGCGCCCTAGTCGCGGAAGCGCAGCACCGTCACGCTGCCGCCGCCCCGCCGGCGCTGCACCGCCGAATCGGCCAGCCCGGCCGCGTCCGGCGGCGCCCCGGCATGGCGCAGTTCGAGCACCAGGTCGAAGCCGTCGAAGCGCAGCGCCAGCCGCGCCCCCGCATCCCCCGCATCCCTGGCATCCCCCACCTGCGCCAGCAGCGCCGCCGCCGCCGCACCGGCCCGCGCCGCCGTCTCGGGCCGCGCGGCCCAGTTCGCCGCCATCCCCGCCACTCAGTCGGCGGCCGCCGCCCCGCCCGCGCCGGGCGCCATCGCCGCGCGCTGCGTCGCGCCGATCCGGAACAGCGCGGTCAGCAGCACCGCGCTCACCACCGCCACCGACAGCGAGGATTGCGTCAGCAGCCGCACCGCCTCGGGCGCCGTCTCCCAGACATCGCCGAACACCTCGCGGCTGAGGCCCAGGAACAGGCTCACCCCCACCACGATGGCCTTGCGCCCGTCCAGCGTCCGATGCCCCAGGATCTGCAGCCCGCTGGCCAGGATGAAGGTGGAGACGAAGAACAGCGCCGCCCCCAGCACCGGCTTGGGAATCGCCACCACCAGCGCCGACGACCCCGGCACCAGCGCGATCGCCGCCCACATCGCCGCCACCGCATGGCCCACCCGCCGCGCCGCCACCCCGGTGGCGTTGGCCAGCCCGACCGAGCCCGAATAGGTGTTGACGCCGATGCTGCCGATCAGCCCCGCCGCCACTGTGCCGATGCCGTTGGCCAGCGCCCCGCGCTGGATCGCGTCCATGTCCGGCCGGGTCCAGGCCGGATCGGTCATCTTCTGGCTGGTCACGATGTCGCCCGCCGCGCGCAGCACCGCCGCCAGCGCCCCGACCGCGAAGCCCAGCGCCAGCGCCGGGTCCAGCCGTGGCATGGCGAGCGGCCAGCCCGCGCCCCACAGCGTCACCCCCGCCTCGGCCGGCACGGCATAGTGATAGCTTTCGGGGTCCAGCGGCGCCAGCACCCGGAACAGGGCATAGGCCGCGACCAGCCCGACCAGCACGCAATACAGCCGCGCCGCCCCCCGCCCCCACACATGCAGCGCCCCGGCCACCAGCACCGCCGCCGCCGCCGCCACATGCACCGCGTAATCGGCATGCGGCGCCGGCGGGTGCCCGTCGGCCTGCACCCCCGCCGCCAGGCGAAAGCCCAGCAGCCCCAGCACGATGCCGATATACATCACGATGAATCCCGACAGCTCGGTCGGCAGAAACGCGCGCAGCCGCCCGATCAGCCGCGACAGCGCGATCTCCACCGCCCCAGCAAAGATCGTCATGCCGAAGACCAGCCCCAGCCCGCCCATCCGCGCCGCCTCCAGCGAGGCCGGCAGATAGGCGGCCGTCACCACCGCGGGGATCAGGAAGCCCGAGCCCACCGGCCCCAGCCGCGCCACCTGCAGCCAGGTCGCCACCGCCATGGCCAGACAGGACAGCGCCACCATAGCCTGGGCCGTCGCCGCATCCGCCCCGGCCGCGTCGGCGACCAGTACCGGAAACACCAGCACCACGCTGCCCAGCCCGATATGCTGCGCCGCCGCGCCCAGCAGCACGCTCCAGGGCGGCCGCGACGCCACGCCATAGGCCGGTCCCGTCTCCGCCATGCTGTCCTCCCCGGCGGCCTTTCTTGTTCGTGCCCGAACTATACCCCCCGCCCCGCGCCCGCACGCAAGGGCGCCCGGCACCCTGCCCTGGCACCCCGCGCTTTCGGCCCGCGCTTTCCGTCCGCGCTTTCGAAAGGGGCGCGGAACATTCCGCCCCCTGCGGGGTTTGATCGGTCTCAGTTTCGACACACACCGACGTTTTGGAGGTCACTCGATGAAATCCCCCATCCTCGCCGCCCTGCTGCTCGGTACCGCGCTGGCGTCCGCCCCGGCGCTTGCCGCCGGCGACAAGCCCGCCGCCGACAAGGCCGCGGCCACCCAGGCCAAGGCCGGGCCGGTGAAGTACATCACCAAGAACACCCGCGACACCTGGCGCGCCACCCGGATCGAGGGCGTGGAGGTCTATAACGGCCAGAACGAGAAGATCGGCGACATCGACGACGTGCTGATCGACCGCGACGGCAAGGTCGAGGCCGTGGTGATCGGTGTCGGCGGCTTCCTGGGGCTGGGCGAGCGCAACGTCGCCGTTCCCTATGACGCCCTGAAATGGCACATGAACGCCGATGCGGGCACCGCCTCGCAGACGCGCAAGGTGGTGGCCGGTAAGGAAGAGCCGATGCCGAACCGCGGCGCTCAAGGCGAGCCCGCCCGCACCGGCATGCCCGAACGCGCCACCGGCACCGACCGGGCAACCACGACGGCCGACGCCCCCGGCCGCGCCATCCTCCCCGGCGCGACCAAGGAACAGCTGGCCCAGGCGCCGGAGTTCAAGTACGCGGAGTAGGCGCTGCCGTTAGCGATGGCTGAACGGACGAGGGCCGCGGCATCGGGAGGTGCCGCGGCCCGTTCGGTGGCTGCCGCAAGTAAACTGCAGCAGTTCAGTTACAACGGGTTAGGATGGCCTGTTGCGTGGTGCCCCCATCGAACTTTTGCGACCATCGCATCGTCCCATCGGGCAGCAGGGTATAGGTCGCTGTGTATGAATCGAGCGGCGGCGTAGTGCCATTCTCGCGGATGGTGAACACACCCCCGGAATTGGTCCCGGTTTCCGTATTGGTTCCGTAGCCGCCGCCGACAAGCTTCTTAAACCGGCTGACAAGCTGGTTGCCTCGAAACTCCAACCAGGTGTCGGATTGTCCCGGATGGCACCAGCGACCGGCTAACGGAGCGCCATTCCGGTTCGCGGCGCCCTGCGTTCCCCCCTGCTCGGCTTCGCCGGACCCTGCGCCGCTGTTGCCCCGCATGCCGGGCGCGGACGATCCCGCCGGTGCGCCCGATTCCTCCTTGCCGCCTTCCAGGCGCCAGGCCATGTGATCGCGCCATCGCGGTTCGGCGTCCGAGCACGGCTCGTAAAGCTTCCAGCTTCCATCCGTGCAGACATGCGACCGCCCCTCATGACACAGCTTCGTGCCATTCGCCCAGCGGTTCATCCGCGTTGTCCCGCCGACGCTTTCAACCAAGGGCCGCGTGAGATACGGGCATTCGCCGGCCGCCGATGCCACTCCCGTTCCGAGCGACAGAATCGGAAGAATCAGGCCCGCATAGAGCACGAGCGTCTTAGATTCCATCGACATACGCCTTTTGCCTTTCCGACATTAATCGAGTGAACCTTCCAACTCGTTGCGAATTCAAAGTAACCAGACTCCGGCTGGCTGGGAAGCGGACGCCACGATGCTGCGGCATCCCCGCCCGGGCCAATGAGAGGTTGCCGCACATGACAAAGGCCTGCAGCGGCGGATAAATGCCGATATGTTTGTGCAACAGAGACGATGGTTCCTTCCAACAGTTGCAAGGTCCCCATGCTTTCCATCCGCCCCATGACCCAAGCCGACCTCGCGCTGGCCATCGACTGGGCCGCCGCCGAGGGTTGGAATCCCGGCCTCGACGATGCCGGCTGCTTCCTGGCCGCCGATGCGCAAGGCTTCCTGATGAGCTGGCTGGGCGACGCGCCCGCCGCCTGCATCTCGGTCGTGCGCTATGGCGCCGATTACGGCTTCCTCGGCTTCTACATCTCGCCGCCGGCGCATCGCGGCCGGGGGCATGGCTGGGCGGTGTGGCAGGCGGGCATGGACCGGCTGGCGGGCCGCACGGTCGGGTTGGACGGGGTGGTGGACCAGCAGGCGAATTATGCGCGCTCGGGCTTCGTGCTGGCGCATCGCAACCTGCGCTATGGCGGCAGAGTCGCGGTGGACGCCCCCGGCGCGGCCGAGGCGGCGGGGCGGCTGGTCGATGCGTCCGCGCTGCCGGTCGCGGACCTGATCGCCTATGACCGGCCCTTCTTCCCGGCGCCGCGCGACGCGTTCCTGTCCTGCTGGCTGAACCCGGCGCACCGCGCCAGCCTCGCACTGATCCGCGACGGCGCCATCGCCGGCTACGGCACCATCCGCGCCTGCCGCGAGGGGTTCAAGATCGGCCCGCTGTTCGCGGAGGACGCGGCCGGGGCCGACCTGCTGTTCCGCGGCCTCGCGGCGCGGGCGAATGGAGAACCGGTCTATCTCGACCCGCCCGAGGTCAACGCGGCGGCGGTGGCGCTGGCGCGGCGCTATGGCCTCTCGCCCTGCTTCGAGACCGCCCGCATGTATCGCGGCCCCGCCCCCGCCCTGCCCCTCGACCGCATCTTCGGCATCACCACCTTCGAACTGGGTTGAGCCGGGCGAGCTGGGCTGAGCCTCCGGAAACAGGATTTTCCTCCTTAAATTCGGCCTCGATCCTCCCCATATCCCAGGCTCCCGCCAAGTGCCGAGGGCAGCCCTCGGGGCGGAATATCCACAAGGAGCGTGGGGCCAATGTTAACATTTGCGTACATTTTCGGCGGCTGGGCCCATCGGCGGCAGATGGCCGGGCCGAGCCCGGCCATGACGCCCCTGAAAAATATCGTCATGCGCGGACTCGATCCGCGCATCCGCCGCGATCCGCAGCGGCCCCTGTTAACATGTGCGAACATTCTTCCCGGTCATTCCCGCGAACGCGGGAATCCAGGGCCAGCGGCACCCTGCCGGTTCCCCTGGATTCCGGCTCTCCGCTGCGCTCCGGCCGGAATGACGGCAAGGGGACCTGTTTACAAATGATGACATTTTCGCCGTCCCGCGCGGCCGCCCGCCCCGCCCTCGTCGCGCGGCGCGGGGCCGGGTGGTGACAAATGACGGCATTTGCGGCCACTCTTGCGCCCAGACCGCCCGGCCGGGGTGCCGGGCCATGAACGCCCAGGGAGGAATTCGTATATGGATCTGCAATTGAAGGGCAAGACCTGCCTCGTCAGCGGGGCCAGCATCGGCATCGGCCACGGCATCGCGCGGGCGCTGGCGGCGGAGGGCGCGCGGGTCGCCATCACGGCGCGGCGCGTCAACCTGCTGGAGGAGCTGGCCGAGACCATCGTCGCCGAGGGCGGCGAGCGGCCGGTGATCATCCCCGGCGACATCGCGACCGACGAGGGACCGGGCAATGTGGCGGCTGCCGCGCTCAAGGCATTCGGCCATGTCGACGTGATGGTGAACAATGTCGGCGGCTCGCGGCCGATGGCCTGGGACGCGCCCGAGGAGCTGTGGGAGGAGGGCTATCGCCTCAACTTCCTCGCCGCCCGGCGCATGACCACGCCGCTGATCCACGGCATGATCGAGAACCGCTTCGGCCGCATCATCTCCATCACCGGCAGCACCGAGGCGCGCGGCGTGAACGCGGCCACCTCGTCCAAGGCCGCCATCACCGCCTGGTCCAAGGGCCTGTCCAAGGACCTCGGCAAATACGGCATCACATCCAACTGCATTCCGCCGGGGCGCATCAACTCCGAGCAGATCCTGAACAAGCTGCATCCCGATCCGGTCGCGCGCGAGGCCTATGCCAAGGCGAACGTGCCGGCGGGCTATTTCGGCGAGCCCGAGGATCTGGCCGTGCTGGTCGCCTTCCTCGCCTCGCCGCGCGCCCGCTACATCAACGGCGAGGTCATCCATGTGGATGGCGGCATGCGGATGTTCACATTCTAGGACAAGGACATGCGCGCGGCCGGCGGGAACAAAACCGCCGCCCGCCGGTTCTCACCGCTCCAGACATCAACCAGGAAGCGGAGGGAACCATGGGTCAGCCCCAGAACGAAGCGCTCGCCCGGCGCGAATCGGGCAATCTGATCGCGGCCGACAAGGTCGAAGGCACCAAGGTGTGCAATGCCCAGGGCGAGAAGCTGGGCGCGATCGAGAACGTGATGATCGACAAGCTGTCGGGCAAGGTCGCCTATGCGGTCATGACCTTCGGCGGCTTCCTCGGCATGGGCGAGAAGCGGCATGCCCTGCCGTGGAGCGTGCTGTCCTACGACACCGCCGAGGACGGCTATGTCGTGAACCTCGACAAGAAGACGCTGGAGACCGCGCCGACCTATGAGCCGGGCCAGGTCGTGGACTGGAACGACCGCGCCTGGGGCCAGCGCCTGCACGAGCATTACCGCGCCGATCCGTACTGGATGTAACCGGCGTGAGGTGACGACACCGGCGGGGCGCTTCTGCCAGGCGCCGCTCCGCCGGTGGCTCGACGGGCCGCATCCCACGGGATCGCGGCCCGTCTCTCTGTCCGGCCCCTGTCGCGCCCTGGGCGGTTGCCCGCCGTCGCGGTTGCGTGCAGGATCGCCCCGCCGCACCGCAACGACGGGCGGTTGGGAATCGCCTTGCCGGGAGGGAACGAGATGGCGAAGTCGGGTGCGCGGCTGCTGATCGAGACGCTGGTCAACCACGGGGTGGACCGCTTCTTCTGCGTCCCCGGCGAAAGCTATCTCAAGGTGATGGACGAACTGGTGGACGACCCGGTCCTGCGCGTCGTCACCTGCCGCCACGAAGGGGGCGCCGCCTTCATGGCCGCCGCCGATGCGCGCGCCAGCGGCAAGCCGGCCGTGCTGTTCGCCAGCCGCGGCCCCGGCGCGACCAACGCCTCCATCGCCATCCACTCGGCGATGCAGGGCGCGGTGCCGCTGGTCGCCTGCCTGGGCCAGGTCAGCACACCCAAGCTGGGGCGCGGCGGGTTGCAGGAGATGGATTTCGGCGCCGTGTTCGGGCCCATGTGCAAGCATGTCGAGCAGGTGCAGGACCCCGGCCGGATCGGCGAGATCGTCGCCCGCGCCTTCCAGATCGCCACATCCGGCACGCCCGGCCCGGTGGTGATCGGCCTGCCGACCGACATGCTGACCGCCACCTCGGACAAGCCGGCCGGCCGGCCGCGCGCGACGCCGCGGGCGCTGGCGTCCGATGCCGACCTCGCCGCCGTGGCCGAGCGGATCGCCCAGGCCGAGCGGCCGGTGCTGATCGCCGGCAGCCTCGCCGATTCGGCCGAGGCGCGCGCCGCCCTGCTCGCCGTCAGCGAGCGCTGGGGCCTGCCGGTCATGACCTCCTACACCCATCAGGACCTGTTCCCGAACGGCCATCCGCATTGGGGCGGCGAGCTGGGCATCCGGCCGCCCAAGGGCGTGGTCGAGGCGGCCAAGGGCGCCGACCTCGTGCTGGCCGTCGGCACCCGCATGCTCGACATGACCAGCCAGGGCTTCACCATCCCCGGCGCCGGGCAGCGGCTGATCCATGTCTTCCCCGACCCCGACGCGATCGGCGTGAACTTCGAGACCGAACTCGGCCTCGTCGCCGACGCCGGCGACTTCCTGGCCCGGCTGGCGGCCCGCAACGCGCCCCCCACGCCCGCCGCGCGCGCCGGCTGGATCGCGCGCGCCAATGAGGGCTATCGCGAGGGCGCGCGGCTGCGCCTGCGCCAGAGTGCCGACGGCATCGATTTCGGCTGGATGATCAAGGCGATGATCGACCATGTGCCGGACGATGCGGTGATCGCCTGCGACGCCGGCAACTTCACCAGCTGGCTGACCCTGCAATACCCCTTCAAGGCGACCCAGACGCTGATCGCGTCCGAGGCGGGGGCGATGGGCATGGGCATCCCGGCCGCGGTGGCCGCCGCGATCCGCTATCCCGGCCGCCAGGTGGTGGGCCTCGCCGGCGACGGCGGCGCGCTGATGACCGGCAACGAGTTGGCGACCGCGGTGAAGGAGCGCGCCAAGGTGCGCCTGATCATCGCCAACAACGCCCATTACGGCACCATCCGGCTGCATCAGGAGATGCACCATCCGCGCCGCGTCCATGGCGCCAACGACCTCGTCAACCCGGACTTCGCCGCCTGGGGCCGGGCCTTCGGCGCGGCCGGCTTCACCGTGTCGAAGCCCGAGGAGGCCGGCGAGGTGCTGCGCGCGGCGCTGGCGGCCGACGGGCCGGCGGTGATCGACGTCAAGACGAGCCTGGAGAACATCGTCGCCGTCCGCACCATGGACGAGGTGCGCGGCTAGGCGGCGCTCAGGCGGGGCGGGGGCCCAGCAGGATCAGGCCGGCGCCGGCGATGCAGATCGCCGCGCCGGCCAGATCCCAGCGATCCGGCGGCACCCCCTCGACCAGCCACAGCCAGATGAGCGAGGCGGCGATATAGACCCCGCCATAGGCGGCATAGGCGCGGCCGGCGGCCGGGCTGTCGGCCAGCGTCAGCAGCCAGGCGAAGGCGGCCAGCGAGACCATGCCCGGCAGCAGCCACCAGGGCGAGCGGTCCAGGCGCAGCCAGGCCCAGACGGCGAAACAGCCGCCGATCTCGGCCAGCGCCGCCGCCGCATAGATGAGATAGGCGCGCATCCCGCCACCCGACCACAGAGGGCCCCGCACGCGCAAGCCATTGCCGCGACGGCCCGCTTGGGCTCATATGGGCCCGCCCGCCCGACCTGCCCGCCGGACAGACCCTAGAATGCTCCAGCGTCAACGCGCCTGGATGGATGTTCGCTACCGCTATGTCGTGATGATCGCCTCGCTGCTGATGCTCACCATCGGCAGCGGCGGCACCTTCACGCTGGTCGTGGCGCTGAAGCACATCGCCCAGGATTTCGGCTGGCCCCGCACCATCCCCTCGCTCGGCTATTCGCTGCAGTATTTCGGCGGCGGCATCGGCGGCATCGCGCTGGGCTATGTGCTCGACCGCGTGGGCGCCGCCGTCCCGGCGCATCTGGCCGCGGTGA
This sequence comes from Alphaproteobacteria bacterium, assembly GCA_050250795.1. Classification (GTDB taxonomy): domain Bacteria; phylum Pseudomonadota; class Alphaproteobacteria; order UBA8366; family UBA8366; genus JBFWNZ01. The sequence continues at coordinate 14,221 of JBFWNZ010000053.1, forward strand.
TGGTCGGCACCGGCGCCCTGCTGATGAGCGGCATCGAGCAGCCCTGGCAGTTGTTCCTGATCTACGGCTTCATGTTCGGCTTCATGGGCCATGGCGCGCTGGTCTCGCCGCTGACCGCCAACATCCTGCGCTGGTTCGACCGGCGCCGCGGCATGGCGGTCGGCATCGTGATGGCCGGGCAGACCCTGTCGGGAACGATCTGGCCGCCCGTCGCCTGGTACTTCATCGAGCATTACGGCTGGCGCCACACCTATTTCCTGTTCGGCTGCTTCGCGCTCGCGACCATGCTGCCGCTCAGCCTGCTGTTCCGCCGCCGCCCGCCCGAGCCCCCGGCCCCCGCCCTGCCGGCCCAGCCGCTGCCGGACGCGCTGGCGAAGCGCCCGCCGCTGTCGCCGGCGGTGCTCCAGGCGACGCTCTGCGCCGGCATCTATCTGTGCTGCGTGGCGATGTCGCTGCCGCTGGCGCATGTCGTCGCCCATACCAGCGACCTGGGCCACCCCATGACCCGGGCGGCGGAGATGCTGGCGGTGATGCTGCTGGCCAGCACCGTGGGGCGGATGTTCGTGCTCGGCCCGGTCACCGACCGGCTGGGCGGCATCCGCGGCCTGCTCGCCTTCTCCTCGGCCCAGGCGGCGGCGCTGGCGCTGTTCCTCGCGGTCGACGGACTGGTCGGCCTCTACGTCCTGTCGGCCGCGTTCGGCCTCGGCTATTCCGGCGTCATCCCCTGCTATTCGATCATCCTGCGCGAATACCTGCCGCTGCGCGAGGTCGGCCGGCGCACCGGGCTGCTGACCCTGTTCGGCGGGCTGGGCATGGCGTCGGGCGGCTGGCTGGGCGGCTTCGTGTTCGACGTCATGCACGGCTATCCGCTCGCCTTTGCCATCGGCTTGGGGTTCAATATCGTCAACATCCTGGTCGTGCTCGCCCTGTGGCGGCGCATGCGCGGCCAGGCCGCCGCCTGAACAGGGAGACCGCCAGAGATGCAAGGCCTCGGCCCCAACGAGAACCTGATCGGCCAGCCCGGCTCGCGCGGCCGCCTGATGACCCCGGCCCTGCTGGTCGACCTGGACGCGCTGGAGCGCAACATCGCCCGCATGGCCGCCTTCGCCCGCGACAAGGGCGTGGGCCTGCGCCCGCATGCCAAGACGCATAAATCGGTGCAGATCGCGCGCATGCAGGTCGAAGCGGGCGCGCTGGGCATCTGCTGCGCCACGCTGGGCGAGGCCGAGGCGCTGGCCAAAGGCGGCATCCCCGGCATCCTGATCACCTCGCCGGTCGTCACCCCCTCCAAGGCCGAGCGGCTGGTCCGCCTCAACGAGATGGCCGAGGACCTGATGATCGTCTGCGACGACGAAGCGATGGTCGACCTGCTGTCGCAGGCCGCCGCCGGATCGAAGAAGCCGCTCAAGGTCGCGGTCGAGCTAGACGTCGGCTCGCACCGCACCGGCGCCTTCACGCCCGAGGCCGCCTTCGGCGTCGCCCGCCGGATCGCGGCATCCAACAGCCTGTCCTTTGCCGGCATCCACGCCTATGCCGGCAACCTCCAGCACCTGCCGGACTACGCCGAG
>JBFWNZ010000054.1:0-15656 GCA_050250795.1 Alphaproteobacteria bacterium
CGATGGCCGCCTCGGCGGCGGCCACCGTCAGGATGAACATCGCGAAGATCTGGCCGACCAGATCATGCAGATGGGTGGAAAACGCCACCAGATTGATGTTGACCGCGAGCAGCATCAGCTCGACCGACATCAGGATGATGATGATGTTCTTCCGGTTCAGGAAGATGCCGAACAGGCCGAGAGTGAACAGGATCGCGGCCACCGTCAGGTAATGCGAAAGTCCGATTTCGAGCATCGCCCCTGCCTCAGATGCCGCTGCCGGTGGGAATTTTCACGACTTCGATGGTGTCCTCCGCCCGCCGCGCAAGCTGGCGGTCGATACGCTGGCGCCGCACGCCCTCGCGCTGGCGCAGGGTCAGCACGATGGCGCCCACCATGGCGACCAGAAGGATCACGCCCGAGGCCTGAAACAGATAGATGTAGTCGGTATAGAGCACCCGGCCGAGCGCCAGCGTGTTGCTGGCCCCGCCCGCGGCGGACATCGGATGGCCGGCCGCCGCCTGGACCGCCGGGGTCAGCGCCCAGCCGCCCGCGACCATCAGCAGTTCCGCCAGCAGGATGATGCCGATCAGCGCGCCGATGGGCAGATAGCGCAGCACGCCCTCGCGCATCGCCGCGAAATTGATGTCGAGCATCATCACGACGAACAGAAACAGCACCGCGACCGCGCCGACATAGACGACGACCAGGATCATCGCCAGGAATTCCGCGCCCATCAGCACGAACAACCCGGCGGCGTTGAAGAAGGCGAGGATCAGGAACAGGACCGAATGCACGGGATTGCGCGAGGCGATCACCATGACGCCGGCCGCGACCGCGACGCAGGCGAAGAGATAGAAGGCCACCGCCTGAATGATCATGAATTCCCCTCAACCAACCAGCGAATCCAGGGCGAGGCCCCGTTCCGTCGCCCACACCTGCCGCTGCATGGCTGCCCCCTGCGGGCACCCTGTTTAGCGATACGGTGCATCCAATGCAATATTGGCCGCCACCTCGCCTTCCCACCGGTCCCCGTTCGCCAGAAGCTTCTCTTTGTTATAGAAAAGTTCCTCGCGGGTCTCAGTGGCGAACTCGAAGTTCGGCCCCTCGACGATGGCGTCCACCGGGCAGGCCTCCTGGCACAGACCGCAATAGATGCACTTCGTCATGTCGATATCGTAACGCGTCGTCCGGCGGCTGCCGTCGGCGCGCGGCTCGGCCTCGATGGTGATCGCCTGGGCCGGGCAGATCGCCTCGCACAGCTTGCAGGCGATGCAGCGCTCCTCGCCGTTCGGATAGCGGCGCAGCACATGCTCGCCCCGGAAGCGGGGCGACAGCGGCCCCTTCTCATAGGGATAGTTGATCGTGTGCTTGCGCCGGAACATCGCCCGCATCGTCAGCGCCATCCCCTGGACCAGCTCCGCCAGCAGGAAGGAACGCGCCGTGCGATCGAGAAAGGCCATCGGTCCGCTCCCGTCGCTCAGGCCCCGCCCGCGGGCGGAACCTCGTTGAACACCAGCAGCCAGCCTGCCGTGAAGATCACCCAGAACAGCGACAGCGGCAGGAACACCTTCCAGCCGAGCCGCATGAGCTGGTCGTAGCGGTAGCGCGGAAAGGTCGCGCGCACCCACAGGAACACGAACAGGCAGGCCGCGATCTTGATCACCAGCCAGATCGGCCCCGGCACCCAGGTAAAGGGCGCGACATCGACCGGCGCCATCCAGCCGCCGAGGAAGAGCACCGAGGTCATGGCGCTCATCAGGATCATGTTCGCGTATTCGCCGAGGAAGAACATGGCGAAGGTCATCGACGAGTATTCGACGTTGTAGCCGGACACCAGCTCCGCTTCCGCCTCGGGAAGGTCGAAGGGCGCGCGGTTCGTCTCGGCAAGGCCCGAGATGAAGAACACGACGAACATCGGAAACAGGATGCCGCAGAAATGCCAGTTCCAGAACCCGCCCGCCTGCGACTGCACGACATGCGACAGGTTCAGCGAGCCGACGAACAGCAGCACCGTGATGATCACGAAGCCGATGGACACCTCATAGGAGACCATCTGCGCCGCCGAGCGCAGCGCGCCCAGGAAGGCGTATTTCGAATTCGACGCCCAGCCCGCGATGATGATGCCGTAGACGCCCAGCGACGAGATCGCGAACAGGTACAGGATGCCGACATTGATGTCGGCCAGCACCAGCCCCGCGTCGAAGGGAATCACTGCCCAGGCGACCAGCGCCAGCACGAAGGTGATCACCGGCGCCAGCACGAACAGCACGCGGTTCGCGCCCGCCGGAACGATCGTCTCCTTCATGAACAGCTTGAGGCCGTCGGCCAGCGGCTGCAGCAGGCCCAGCGGACCGACGACGTTCGGCCCGCGGCGCAGCTGCATCCAGCCGATCACCTTGCGCTCGGCCAGGGTCAGATAGGCGACCCCCAGCAGCAGCGGCACGACGATGGCCAGGATGCCGCCGACGATCCAGGCCGTCGGGATGACATAGGTCTGGAGGAAGCTATCCATCGGTTCCGGTCGCCTTCGCTTTGCCGCGCACGAATTCCTCGGTGCAGGCCGCCATCGTGACCGAGGCGCGGCTGATCGGATCGGTCATGTAGAAATTCGCCACCGGCGACGCGAAGGGCTCGCCGCCCATCGCGCCGGCCGTCCCGAATTCGCCCCAGGGCGCCGGCTCCACCGTGTCGATGGCCAGGAAGCCCGGATGGCGCTCGCGCAGCATCCGGCGCAGCGCGTCGAGATTGTCGAAGGGCAGCGGCTTGTCCATCGCGCCGGACAGCGCCCGCAGGATCGCCCAGTCCTCGCGCGCCTGACCCGGCGGGAAGATGGCGCGCATGCCCATCTGCACCCGGCCTTCCAGGTTGACGTAGAGCGCGTCCTTCTCGGTATAGGCCGCGCCCGGCAGGATCAGGTCGGCGCGGTGCGCGCCGGCATCGCCGTGATGGCCCTGATAGATGACGAAGGCCTTGCCGAGCTTCGACATGTCGATCTCGTCGGCGCCCAGCAGATAGACGGTCTCGACCGTCCCCTTCCCCGCCGCATCCAGGATGCCGGCCGTGTCCAGCCCGCCCTCGCCCGGCACGAAGCCGATGTCGAGGCCGCCGACCCGCGCGGCCACGGTATGCAGCAGATTGAAGCCGTTCCAGCCCTCGTCCGGCCGGATCATGCCGCAGCTCTCGGCGATCCGGCGCGCGGCCGCGAGCACGGCGGCACCGTCGGCGCGCGCCAGCGCCCCCATGCCCAGGATCAGCATCGGCCGCTTCGCCGTTCGCAGGGTCTCGGCAAAGGCATGGCTGCCATCGGCGATCTGCTGCAGCGTCTCCGGCCCGGCGCCCAGATAGTCGTAGTCGTAGGTCAGCTCGTGCTGCGGCCCGACGACGCCGACCGCCATGCCGGCGCCGAACCAGCGCTTGCGGATGCGCGCATTGACCAGCGGCGCCTCCCAGCGCGGATTGGTGCCGATCAGCAGGCAGGCATCCGCCGTCTCGATGCCAGCAATGGTCGAATTGAACAGATAGGCCGACCGCAGCGACGGGTCGATGGCGGCACCGTCCTGGCGGCAGTCCAGATTCGCCGATCCGGCCGAGGCCATCAGCAGCTTCAGCGCGAACATCGACTCGACATCCGCCTGGTCGCCGGCGATGGCCGCCGCCTTCGCGCCGGCCCCCGTCAGGCGCTTGGCCGCGACGCGCAGCGCCTCGTCCCAACTCGTCTCGACCAGCCGCCCCTCGGCATTGCGCAGATAGGGCCGGTCCAGGCGCTGGCGGCGCAGGCCGTCGCAGGCATAGCGCGTCTTGTCGGAGATCCACTCCTCGTTCACGTCCTCGTGCAGCCGCGGCAGCACACGCAGCACCTCGTTGCCGCGCGCGTCGATCCGGATGTTGCTGCCGACCGCGTCCATCACATCGACCGACTCGGTCTTGCGCAATTCCCAGGGCCGCGCCACGAAGGCATAGGGCTTCGAGGTCAGCGCGCCGACCGGGCACAGATCGATCACATTGGCCGACAGTTCGGACTGGATCGCGTTCTCCAGGGTGGTGATCTCGGCGCTCTCGCCGCGATTGATCATACCGATGGCATCCACGCCGGCGATCTCGGAGGCGAAACGGACGCAGCGCGTGCAGTGGATGCAGCGCGTCATGATCGTCTTGACCAGCGGCCCCATATATTTGTCGCGCACCGCCCGCTTGTTCTCGTCATAGCGGCTGCGCTCGAAGCCATAGGCCATCGCCTGGTCCTGCAGGTCGCATTCGCCGCCCTGGTCGCAGATCGGACAGTCCAGCGGATGGTTGATCAGCAGGAACTCCATCACCCCCTTGCGCGCCTTGCGGGTGACGGCGGAATCGGTGAAGACCTCCATGTTGTCGGCGGCCGGCAGCGCGCAGGACGCCTGCGGCTTCGGCGGTCCGGGCTTCACCTCGACCAGACACATGCGGCAGTTGCCGGCGATGGACAGGCGCTCGTGATAGCAGAAGCGCGGGATTTCCTTGCCTGCGGCCTCGCAGGCCTGCAGCACGGTCGCCCCCGCCTCGACCTCGACCTCGATCCCATCGACCTTCAGCTTCGGCATGAAGGGGCTCCTATTCGGCGGCGGCGGCCGCCGGCTTGATAACGGCGGCGGTGGTGCGGTTGAGGATGCGACGCTCGATCTCGTCGCGGAAATGCCGGATCAGGCCCTGGACCGGCCAGGCCGCGCCGTCGCCCAGCGCGCAGATGGTGTGGCCCTCGACCTGGTTCGACACGTCGAGCAGCATGTCGATCTCCTCGATCCGCGCCTCGCCCTTGGCCATGCGCTCCAGCACCCGCCACATCCAGCCGGTGCCCTCGCGGCAGGGCGTGCACTGGCCGCAGCTCTCATGCTTGTAGAAATAGGCCAGCCGCGCGATCGCCTTGATGATGTCGGTCGAGCGGTCCATCACGATCACCGCCGCCGTGCCCAGGCCCGAGCGCACCTCGCGGAGCGCGTCGAAATCCATCAGCACCTCGTCGCAGATCGACTTCGGCAGCACCGGCGTCGAACTGCCGCCGGGGATCACCGCCATCAGGTTCTTCCAGCCGCCCCGCACGCCGCCGGCATGGCGTTCGATCAGCTCCTTGAGCGGGATCGACATCGCCTCTTCGACATTGCAGGGCGTCTTCACATGGCCGGAGATGCAGAAGACCTTGGTGCCGTGGTTGTTCTGCCGCCCGAACGAGGTGAACCACGCCGCGCCGCGCCGCAGGATGTCGGGCGCGACCGCGATGGTCTCGACATTGTTGACCGTGGTCGGACAGCCATACAGGCCGGACATGGCCGGAAAGGGCGGCTTCAGGCGCGGCATGCCCTTCTTGCCTTCCAGGCTCTCCAGCAGCGCCGTCTCCTCGCCGCAGATATAGGCGCCGGCGCCGCGATGGACATAGACGTCGAAATCCCAGCCCGACCCCGCCGCGTTCTTGCCCAGCAGGCCCGCCTCATAGGCTTCGGCGATGGCGATCTCGAGATGCTGCGCCTCGTTGTAGAACTCGCCGCGCACATAGATGTAGGCGGCATGCGCGCGCATCGAGAAGCCGGCGAGCAGGCAGCCCTCGACCAGCTTGTGCGGCTCATAGCGCAGGATGTCGCGATCCTTGCAGGTGCCGGGCTCGCTCTCGTCGGCGTTGACGACGAGATAGTGCGGCCGCGGCCCTTCCTGCTTGGGCATGAACGACCATTTCAGCCCGGTGGGAAAGCCCGCGCCGCCGCGCCCGCGCAGGCCCGACGCCTTCATGATCTCGACCAGCGCCTCCGGCCCCTGCGCCATCAGTGCGGCGGTGCCGTCCCAGCAGCCCCGGCGGCGCGCGCCGGCCAGGTGCCAGTCGTCGGCGCCGTAGAGGTTGGTGAAGATGCGATCCTTGTCGTCCAGCACGGCCCCTACTCCTTCGCCGCCGCAGTGCCGGTCAGCACCCGCGGTCCGCCTTCGGGCGCCGACCCCTGCCGGCCGGTCTGCGACCCGTGCGGCGGCACCTCGCCCTTCTGGAAGGCCTTGAGAACCTTGACGATGCTCTTCGCGTCCAGGTCCTCATAGAAATCGTCGTTGACCTGCACGATCGGCGCGTTCACGCAGCCGCCCAGGCATTCGACCTCGGTCAGGGTGAACAGGCCGTCCGCGGTCGTCTCGCCCATCTCGATGCCGAGATGCTGGCGGATGGCGTCCACCACCTCGCTGGAGCCGCGCAGCCAGCACGGCGTCGTGGTGCAGCACTGCAGCAGGTATTTCCCGACCGGCTTGATGTGGACCATCGTGTAGAAGGTCGCGACCTCGACGACCCGGATATAGGGCATGTCCAGCATGGTCGCGATCGCCTGCATCGCCCCGTCCGGCAAGGTGCCGCCGTTCTGGCGCTGGGCGAGGTCGAGCAGCGGCAGGACCGCGCTCTGCTGCCGGCCGGCCGGATAGCGGGCGATATACATCTTCGCCTTGTCCAGATAGGCCGGCTCGAATTCGAAACTCGCAGACATCCTTACCGCTCCGCTACCGGTCGATCTCGCCGAACACGATGTCGAGCGCGCCCAGCACCGCGACCGCATCCGCCAGCATGTGGCCCTTGCACAGGAAATCCATCGCCTGAAGATGCGGGAAACCCGGTGCCCGGATCTTGCAGCGATAGGGCCGGTTGCTGCCGTCGCTCACGAGATAGACGCCGAATTCGCCCTTCGGCGCCTCGACTGCCGTATAGGTCTCGCCCGCGGGCACATGGAAGCCCTCGGTATACAGCTTGAAATGATGGATCAGCGCTTCCATCGAGCGCTTCATGTCGCCGCGGCGCGGCGGCGCGATCTTGCCGTCCGTGGTCATCACCGGCCCGGCGGGCATCTGCTCGATGGCCTGACGGACGATGCGCAGGCTCTGCCGCATCTCCTCGACCCGCACCAGATAGCGGTCGTAGCAGTCGCCATGCTTGCCGATGGGAATGTCGAAATCCATCTTGTCGTAGGCGGCGTAAGGCTGCGCCTTGCGCAGATCCCAGGGCACGCCCGAGGCGCGCAGCATCGGCCCGGAGAAGCCCCAGGCCATCGCGTCTTCCGCAGAAACGATGCCGATATCGACCGCGCGCTGCTTGAAGATGCGGTTCTCCGTCAGCAGCGATTCCATGTCGTCGATAAAGGCCGGGAATTTCTCCGCCCAGGCCAGCACGTCCTCGGCAAGCCCGACCGGCAGGTCCTGATGGACGCCCCCGACCCGGTAATAGGCGGCGTGCAGCCGCGCGCCCGACACCCGCTCATAGAACTCCATCAGCAGCTCGCGCTGCTCGAACGCCCATACCATCGGCGTCATCGCGCCGACATCCATCGCAAAGGCCGGGACGTTCAGCAGATGGTTCAGCAGGCGCGTGATCTCGTCCATCAGCGTGCGGATATACAGCGCACGCGGCGGCGCGGTGATGCCCAGAAGCTTTTCCGTCGCCATGACGAAGGCATGCTCCTGGCACAGCGGCGAGACGTAATCCAAGCGGTCGAAATACGGGATCGCCTGCATATAGGTCCGGTATTCGATCAGCTTCTCGGTGCCGCGATGCAGCAGGCCGATATGCGGATCGACCCGCTCGACGACCTCGCCGTCCATCTCCATGACCATGCGCAGCACGCCGTGGGCCGCCGGGTGCTGCGGCCCGAAATTGATGGTCATGGTGTTGAGCAGATGCTCGTCCGTCGTCATCAGGCGCCTCCCTGCCGCGCCTTCTCGTCGCCCGGCAAGGGACGCGTCATCCCCTCCCAGGGACTCATGAAGTCGAAGCTGCGGAACTCCTGGGTCAGCCGGACCGGCTCATAGACCACGCGCCGCTGCTCGTCGTCATAGCGCACCTCGACATAGCCGGTCTGCGGGAAGTCCTTGCGCATCGGATGACCGTCGAACCCGTAATCGGTCAGGATGCGGCGCAGATCGGGGTTGCCGGCGAAGAACACGCCGTACAGGTCCCAGCATTCCCGCTCGTACCATCCGGCCACGGGGAACACGTCGGCCACCGACGGCACGGCCGTGTCCTCGTCGGTCTCCGTCTTGATTCGGATGCGGCGATTATGCTTCACCGACAAGAGGTTATAGACGATCTCGAACCTTTTTTCGCGACTCGGATAATCGACCCCGCACAGGTCGATCAGAATCTTGAACGCGCAGCTCGCGTCGTTCTTGAGAATCTTCAGCGCGCGCGGGATCGACGCGGCCCGGACCCTGACGATCAGTTCGCCATGGACGATTCCATGGTCCGTCACGTCGGGGCCCAGCTGCGCCGCGATGTACTCGGCGAGCTCGCTCAAGGCTTGGGTCGGTTCGTCCATTCGCATTCTCGCGGGTCTGCCGCCCTAGCGGGCGATGGTGCCGGTGCGGCGGATTTTCTTCTGCAACTGCAGGATCCCGTAGACGAGCGCTTCCGCGGTCGGCGGACAGCCGGGGACATAGATGTCCACCGGCACGATCCGGTCGCAGCCGCGCACCACCGAATACGAGTAGTGGTAATAGCCGCCGCCATTGGCGCAGGAGCCCATGGAAATCACCCAGCGCGGCTCCGCCATCTGGTCGTAGACCTTGCGCAGCGCGGGCGCCATCTTGTTGGTCAGGGTTCCGGCGACGATCATCACGTCGGACTGCCGGGGACTGGCGCGCGGCACGACGCCGAACCGGTCCAGATCGTAGCGCGGCATATAGGCGTGGATCATCTCCACCGCGCAGCAGGCAAGGCCGAAGGTCATCGGCCAGAGCGAGCCCGTGCGCGCCCAGTTCACAAGCTTGTCGAGCTGCGCGACGACGAACCCCTTGTCCGAAAGTTCGTCCGTGACCGCGCGCAGGATCGCGTCCTGATCGGCGCCGGGCTGCAACGGACCGCTTTGCACAGGCGTCGCTACTCCCATTCCAGGGCTCCCTTGCGCCACTCATAGATGAAGCCGACCGTCAGCACCCCCAGGAACACGACCATCGACCAAAAGCCGTAAAGCCCCACATCGCCCAGCGAGACCGCCCAGGGGAACAGAAAGGCCACTTCCAGGTCGAAGATGATGAACAGGATCGCCACCAGATAGAAGCGGACGTCGAAGCGGCTGCGCGCATCGTCGAACGCCTCGAAGCCGCATTCATAAGCCGAAAGCTTTTCCGAATCCGGATTCTGCCGCGCCAGCAGCACGCTGGCCGCCACCATGGCCCCCGCGATGCCGACCGCAATGGCCAGAAACACGAGAATCGGAAGATATTCGCGAAGCAGCGCGTCCATCGGGCCCCCGCACAATCCACCGCAGGCTGCGGTGCCTTCCCAGTCGGTCTTTTTTATATGGGACGGCGAAGCGGTGCGGACCATTTGCGCCCGCCCGGCGCCCCCTCGAAGCTGGCCGCCAATATAGAGTCGACCCTCCCGGATGCAAAGGGCTTTGCGGCACCGCACACCGGCAGAAATGGGGCCGCAATGCGGGTATTCGCATAGGGCATGGGCAGACCGGATTTTTGAGGAAAATGGCGGGAGTGACGGGACTCGAACCCGCGGCCTCTGGCGTGACAGGCCAGCGCTCTAACCGACTGAGCTACACCCCCTGCCGGGATGGAGAGCACTGTGTAAAGCACGCCTCCGCGGGTGTCAAGCAACTGACTGGCGTCTTTTTCGCAAGGCTTGACGCAGGGTCCGGCGCATGCGACCCGGAACCGCACGAAGACGAGGAGGACCGCTCGATGGCCGTCACGATCTATCACAATCCGCGATGCAGCAAATCCCGCCAGACGCTTCAGCTTCTCCGCGACCGGGGCGTCGAGCCGCAGATCGTCGAATACCTGATCGATCCGCCCAGCGCGGCGGTCCTGGCCGACATTCTCGACCGCCTCAACATGGAACCGCGTGCGCTGATGCGCCGCAAGGAAGCGCCGTACAAGGAACTGGGGCTCGACGATCCGGCGAAGACCCGCGACGCGTTGATCCGCGCGATGGTCGAACACCCGATCCTGATCGAACGCCCGGTCGTCCTGAACGACGGCAAGGCTGCGCTCGGGCGTCCGCCCGAAGCCGTCATCGAAATTCTCTGATCGGAGAGGTCTCGGGGCCGGCAGGCCGGAGACGGGTGCCGGGATGGTGGGCGGTGACGGGATCGAACCGCCGACCCCCTCGGTGTAAACGAGGTGCTCTACCGGCTGAGCTAACCGCCCGAGCAGTCGATGGCCGCCTGCGCGACCGAAAGGGTCCCGGAACGGCGGCGGTATCCGTGGAACGGGAACGGATGCGCCGGACGCCCGCTATCGGGCGTCCGGGCATTCGGGACGCCGGATTCAGTCGTTGACCGAATCCTTGAGACCCTTGCCAGCCTTGAACTTGGGCTGCTTCGACGCCGCGATCTTGATGCGTTCGCCGGTGCGGGGGTTGCGACCCTCCGAAGCGGCCCGCGTGCTCACGCTGAAGGTGCCGAAGCCAACCAGGCGAACTTCGGAACCGCCGCGCAGGGCAGATGCAATGGAATCGAAGACCGCATCGACGGCCTTGGCCGCGTCGGCTTTCGAAAGCGCCGCAGCGCTGGCAACGGAGGTGACGAGATCGTTCTTATTCACCCTAGGACTCCCTTATGAGTGGGAAAGACTGGAACGAACAGGATTTTGGCTTGGTGAAGGCAGGCGCGAGTGTACGGACCTGCCGAACCGGCGTCAACGCAGAACCCAAGAAAACTGCGGTTCCGGCGTCGGATTAACCGGTTTAGCGCGCGCCTGCAAGACCTTCGCGTCCGGGATGCGGCGATTAAATTGCCGCATCCCGGACCGCGGGTCTGCCATACCCGGTTAGTGAGTCGTGACCCCGGAGTGATCCCCGTCTTCGCGCGGCCGGACGGCTTCGACTTCCGCCAGCTCCGGATCCCATTCGATGGGCGTCACCCGCTCGACCAGGGCGCGTTCCAGAACCTCGTCCAGCGTGCCGACCGGGACGATCTCCAGGTTGCGCTTCACGTTGTCCGGGATATCGGCCAGGTCCTTGACGTTGTCGCGCGGGATGACGACGGTCTTGATGCCGCCGCGCAAGGCGGCCAGCAGCTTCTCCTTCAGGCCGCCGATCGGCAGGATGCGGCCGCGCAGCGTGATCTCGCCCGTCATGGCCACGTCGCGGCGCACCGGAATGCCCGTCAGCACCGACACGATCGACGTCACCATGGCGACACCCGCCGACGGCCCGTCCTTCGGGGTCGCCCCCTCCGGCACATGGACGTGGATGTCGCTCCTGTCGAACTTCGTCGGCTTGATCCCGAAGGACGGCGCGCGGCTCTTCACGTAGCTCTCGGCGGCCTGCACCGATTCCTGCATGACGTCGCCCAGCTTGCCCGTCTTCTGGATCTTGCCGCGGCCGGGCGTGATCACCGATTCGATGGTCAGCAGCTCGCCGCCGACCTCGGTCCATGCCAGCCCCGTGACCACGCCGACGATGTCCTGGTCCTCGGCCTCGCCGAAGCGGTACTTGCGGACGCCGGCGAACTTCTCCAGCGTGCGGCGCGTGATCTTGATGCCCGACGTCTTGTCGTTCATCAGGATTTCCTTGATCGACTTGCGCGCCAGGTTCGCGATCTCGCGTTCCAGGTTACGCACGCCGGCCTCGCGCGTGTAGTAGCGGATCAGGTCGCGCAGTGCGTCGTCGTTGATCGACCACTCCTTCCGGCGCAGCCCGTTCTCCTTCATCTGCTTGGGAATCAGGTGGCGCTTGGCGATCTCGACCTTCTCATCCTCGGTGTAGCCGGGGATGCGGATGATCTCCATCCGATCCATCAGCGGCTGCGGCATGCGCAGCGTGTTCGCCGTCGTCACGAACATCACGTCGGACAGGTCGTAGTCGACCTCCAGGTAATGATCGGCAAAGGTGCTGTTCTGCTCGGGGTCCAGCACCTCCAGCAGCGCCGAAGACGGGTCGCCGCGCCAGTCCGCGCCCAGCTTGTCGATCTCGTCGAGCAGGAACAGCGGATTGGACGACTTCGCCTTCTTCATCCCCTGGATGACCTTGCCCGGCATCGAGCCGATATAGGTCCGGCGATGCCCGCGCACCTCGGCCTCGTCGCGCACGCCGCCCAGCGACATGCGAACGAAGTTGCGGCCGGTCGCCCGCGCGATCGACTTGCCCAGCGAGGTCTTGCCCACGCCCGGCGGGCCGACGAGGCACAGGATCGGGCCCTTCACCTTGCGCATACGGTTCTGCACCGCGAGGTATTCCAGAATGCGGTCCTTGACCTTTTCCAGGCCGTAATGGTCCACATCGAGCACCCGCTGGGCCGCGCGCAGGTCGCGCTTGACCTTGGTGCGCTTCTTCCACGGAATCGACAGCAGCCAGTCGAGATAGTTGCGGACGACGGTCGCCTCGGCCGACATCGGGCTCATCGAGCGCAGCTTCTTCACCTCGGCCATCGCCTTCTCGCGGGCCTCGGGGGTCAGCTTCGTCGCCTTCACGCGCTCTTCGATCTCGGCGATCTCGTCGCGGGCCTCGTCGCCCTCGCCCAGTTCCTTCTGGATCGCCTTCAACTGCTCGTTCAGATAGTACTCGCGCTGCGTCTTCTCCATCTGGCGCTTGACGCGATTGCGGATGCGCTTTTCGACCTGCATCACGCTGATCTCGCCTTCCATGAAGGAGTAGACCCGCTCCAGCCGCTCGGTCACGCTCGCGACCTCAAGCAGCGCCTGCTTGTCGGCAATCTTGAGCGCGAGATGCTGCGCGACCGTATCCGCCAGCTTGCCCGGCTCCTCGATCTGGTTGACCGAGATCAGGACCTCCGGCGGCACCTTCTTGTTCAGCTTCAGATATTGCTCGAACTCGGCGACCACGGCGCGGCTGAGCGCTTCCAGCTCCTTCGGCTCCGCGCCCTCGTCCTCGACGGGCTGGGCATAGGCCTGGAAGAACTCGGCATTCTCCGCGAAGCTGTCGATGCGGGCGCGCTGGCCGCCTTCGACCAGAACCTTCACCGTGCCGTCCGGCAGCTTCAGCAGCTGCAGCACGGTCGCGATGGTGCCCACCATGTAGATGTCGGCGGAGGACGGGTCGTCCTGGGCGGCATTCTTCTGCGTCACCAGGAGAATCTGCTTGTCGTCCTTCATCACGTCTTCGAGGGCGCGAACCGACTTCTCGCGTCCCACGAACAACGGCACGATCATGTGCGGAAACACGACGATATCCCGCAACGGCAGGACCGGATACAGGTGCCCCTTCGATTCGTCTAGCATGTGACCTCGTCTGCCTTTCCCGCCGAGTGGCGGAAACATTTATCGAACGTCACTTTTATTTGGCCCCGCCGCAGCCCCTGTTCAAGGCGTGCGGCGCCCCCGGCAGGCCAAGGTCAGGCGCTGGTCTCCAGATCCTCGCGACGGTCGGAATAGATATAGAGCGGCTCTGCCCGTCCCTCGACCACCTCGCGGTTGATGACGACTTCGTCGACGCCTTCCGAACTGGGCAGGTCGTACATGGAATCCAGCAGGATCGCTTCCATGATGGAGCGCAGGCCGCGGGCCCCGGTCTTGCGGGCGATGGCCCGCTGGGCGATGGCCTTCATCGCGTCCTCGGAGAACTCCAGGCGCACGCCCTCCATCTCGAACAGGCGCTGATACTGCTTCACCAGCGCGTTGCGCGGCTTGGTGAGGATATCGACCAGTGCCGCCTCGTCCAGGTCGGTCAGGGTGGCGAGCACCGGCAGCCGGCCGACGAATTCGGGGATCAGGCCGAACTTCAGCAGATCCTCCGGCTCGACCTCCTGCAGGATCTCGCCGATCTGCCGGTCGTCCGGGCCGCGGACATCGGCGCCGAAGCCGATCGACGAACCCTTGTGGCGCTGCGAGATGATCCGCTCCAGCCCGGCGAAGGCGCCGCCGCAGATGAACAGGATGTTGGTCGTGTCGACCTGCAGGAACTCCTGCTGCGGATGCTTGCGCCCGCCCTGCGGCGGCACGCTGGCGACCGTGCCTTCCATGATCTTCAGCAGCGCCTGCTGCACGCCCTCGCCCGACACGTCGCGCGTGATCGACGGGTTGTCGGACTTGCGGCTGATCTTGTCGACCTCGTCGATATAGACGATGCCGCGCTGCGCGCGTTCGACGTTGTAGTCGGCCGCCTGCAGCAGCTTGAGGATGATGTTCTCGACATCCTCGCCGACATAGCCGGCCTCGGTCAGCGTGGTCGCATCGGCCATCGTGAACGGCACGTCGAGGATGCGCGCCAGCGTCTGCGCCAGCAGCGTCTTGCCGCAGCCCGTCGGCCCGATCAGCAGGATGTTCGACTTGGCCAGTTCGACATCGTTGTTCTTGCTGCCATGCGCGAGGCGCTTGTAGTGGTTGTGCACCGCAACCGACAGCACGCGCTTGGCATAGCTCTGGCCGATGACATAGTCGTCGAGGACCTGGCGAATCTCGCCCGGCGTCGGAACGCCGTCGCGCGACTTCGAGATCGTCGCCTTGTGGTCTTCCTTGATGATGTCCATGCAGAGCTCGACGCATTCATCGCAGATGAACACGGTCGGGCCAGCAATCAGTTTGCGCACCTCATGCTGGCTCTTGCCGCAAAAGGAGCAGTAGAGGGTGTTCTTCGACTCGCCGCCGCTGGACTTGCTCATAACCTCGGGGTCCGTTCCGCTGGCAGTTTGGCCATGTTAGACACATGGTATTCCTGCCGACAACGACAAATGGGTATCGCGTTCAGGCCAGGGTAGGCCATCCGCACGGGCGCCCGCAAGGCACCCTGCCCGCCCGCGGAACCCGCCGGAGCGGGCCCGCCTGTGTGCAACGGGTGTCGGGCGATCAATCTTTCGAACCGCCGCCGGCCGTCGCGCCGGTTTCGAGGGCCTGCGGACGCTCGGCCACCACCTCGTCGATGATGCCGAACTCCTTGGCCTCGGTCGGCGACATGAACCGGTCGCGGTCCAATGCGTCCTCGATCGTCGCCACGTCCTGCCCGGTGTGCTTGCTGTAGATCTCGTTCAGCCGCTTGCGCAGGCTGATGATCTCGCGGGCGTGGATCTCGATGTCCGAGGCCTGCCCCTGGAACCCGCCCGAGGGCTGGTGGAGCATGACCCGGCTGTTCGGCAGCGAGAATCGCTTGCCCGCCGCGCCCGCGCACAGCAGCAGCGACCCCATCGAGGCGGCCTGCCCGAGACAAACGGTCGCAACCGGCGGCCGGATGTACTGCATGGTGTCGTAGATCGACAGGCCGGAGGTCACGACGCCGCCGGGCGAGTTGATGTAGAAGGAGATGTCCTTCGTCGGGTTCTCCGATTCGAGGAACAGCAGCTGGGCGCAGATCAGGCTGGCGACCGAATCGTGGACCGGCCCGACCAGGAACACGATGCGCTCCTTCAACAGCCGCGAATAGATGTCGTAGGCGCGTTCGCCGCGGTTGGTCTGCTCGACCACCATCGGCACCAGCGTGTTCATGTAGACTTCGGTCGGATCAGGCATCGCTCGCTCGTTCCAGTCTGCGGTCCCGGATATGTGGGCGGGACCGGCCCCGAATCAATGGCTCACGACGCGTCTGCGTCGTCCGCCTCCTTCGCCGCCGTCTTGCGCGCGCCGCGCTTGGCCGCCGGCTTCGCATCGTCCTTGGCCGCGGCCTTCTTGGCCGGCTTCTTGGCCTTCTTCTTGTCGGCCGCCTCGTCGCCCGCGGGCTCCTCGTCGGGGTCGCGCAGCAGATCCACCAGCGGCCCCGCGCGGCTGCTGACCTTGGCCAACACGAGGAT
>JBFWNZ010000055.1:0-15533 GCA_050250795.1 Alphaproteobacteria bacterium
TCTCGGCGTTGGTGATGAAGTAGGGGCTGAGATAGCCGCGGTCGAACTGCATGCCCTCGACCACGTCCAGCTCGGTGTCGAGGCCCTTCGCCTCCTCCACCGTGATCACGCCCTCATTGCCGACCTTGTCCATCGCCTTGGCGAGGAAGTCGCCGATCTCGCGATCGCCATTGGCCGAGATCGTGCCGACCTGCGCCACTTCGGCATTCGAGGCGATCTTCTTCGAGCGCTTGGTCAGGTCCTTCACCACCGCCTCGACCGCCAGGTCGACGCCGCGCTTCAGGTCCATCGGGTTCATGCCGGCGGCCACCGCCTTCGCGCCCTCGCGAACGATCGCCTGGGCGAGAACAGTTGCCGTCGTGGTGCCGTCACCGGCAAGATCGTTCGTCTTGCTGGCAACCTCGCGCACCATCTGCGCGCCCATGTTCTCGAACTTGTCGGCCAGTTCGATCTCCTTGGCGACGGTCACGCCGTCCTTGGAGATGCGCGGCGCGCCGAAGGACTTGTCGATCACGACGTTGCGGCCCTTCGGACCCAGCGTCACCTTCACCGCGTTCGCAAGCGTGTCCACGCCGCGCAGCATGCGGTCGCGGGCGTCGCTGGAAAATTTGACGACCTTCGCAGCCATCGTTGGATTCTCCGTCTAAGCTGAAGCCTGGATCAGGCGGCCTTCTTGGACTTCTTGGCACCGCCTTCGATGATGCCCATGATGTCGGACTCCTTCATGATCAACAGCTCCTCGCCGTCGATCTTGACCTCGGTGCCCGACCACTTGCCGAACAGGATGATGTCGCCGGCCTTGACGTCCAGCGGCGTCACCTTGCCGTCTTCGGCCTTGCTGCCGGAGCCGACGGCGATGATTTCGCCCTGCATCGGCTTTTCCTTCGCCGTATCCGGGATGATGATCCCGCCGGCAGTCTTCTCTTCCTCCGCAACGCGGCGGACGAGCACTCGATCGTGAAGCGGCCTGAATTTCATATCCGTTTCCTCAGAGTGAGTTGTTCCGAGTTGTCCCAATGGAGAAGGCCGGGCGCGGCTGTTAGCACTCTCCCCCTCCGAGTGCCAAGGCAGGTAATATGGCGTCGCGACGCCGTCAAGAGGGGTGTGCGATTTTTTTACGGCGGCGCTGCAGCCTTGCCCGGCGCGGCGCCCTCATGCGAGAACAACGTTAAAACAACCATGCGACCGACGTGAGGATCAGCCCATGAAGTCGAAGCTCTTTTCGCCCATCACGATGCGCGGCGCGACATTCCCCAACCGCGTCGTCGTATCGCCCATGTGCCAGTACAGCGCAAGCGACGGCAGCGCCAACGACTGGCACCTTGCCCATATCGGCCAGCTTGCGATGTCGGGGTCCGGCCTTGTGATCCACGAAGCGACGCATGTGGAGCGCCGCGGGCGCATCACGCCGAACTGCCTCGGCCTGTACAACGACGACAACGAATACGCGCTGGAGAAGGTTCTGAACTTCGCCCGCCGGTACGGCCAGTCGCCGATCGGCATCCAGCTTGCCCATGCCGGCAACAAGGCCTCCACCCAGCGTCCCTGGGAGGGTCGCGGCCCGCTGACGGAAGACGAGGACCCGTGGCTGACGGTGTCGTCCTCGCCGAAGCCCGCGCGGGCGGGCTGGCACACGCCGCAGATGCTCGACCGCGCCGGCATGAACCGGGTCAAGCAGTCCTTCGTCGATGCCACGATCCGCTCGGCGCGGCTCGGCTACGACATCATCGAGATGCACAGCGCCCATGCCTATCTGATGCATGAGTTCCTGTCGCCGCTGATGAACGAGCGCAACGACGAGTATGGCGGCCCACTGCAGAACCGGATGAAGTATCCGCTGGAGGTGTTCGAGGCGATCCGCGCCGTCTGGCCGGCCGACAAGCCGCTGGGCCTGCGCGTCTCGGCCACCGACTGGACCCCCGGCGGCTGGACCATCGAGGACAGCGTCGTCTATGCCAAGGAGCTGAAGGCGCTGGGCTGCGACTATATCTGCGCGTCGTCGGGCGGCGGCTCCGACACGCTCAAGATCACGCTCGGGCCGGGCTACCAGGTCCCGTTCGCGGCCCAGATCCGCAAGGAGGCCGGGATTCCGACCATGGCGGTCGGCATGATCTTCGAGCCGGAATATGCGGAATCGATCGTCGCCGACGGGCTGGCGGACATGGTCGCGCTGGGTCGCGGCATGCTCTACAACCCGCGCTGGGCTTGGCATGCCGCCGCGGCGCTCGGCACCACCGCGCCCTACCCGCCGCAATATGCACGCAGCGAGCCGGCGAAGTGGCCGGAAGCCTTCCCGAACATGCGGCAGGCCGCGGAATAGTTCCCGCGAAGGGCGGGCCGGAAACGGCCCGCCCTTTCGCTTTCTGTGCCCTTGACTCGGGCTCTGGGCGGGACTACACGTCGCGCCACGTGGTGATTTGTGCCGACCGGCTTGCGGCCACGTAAAACAACCGTGCTAAAAGGGTCGGGCCGTTCGTTGGAGCAGCCCCGTACCGTATAGCCGGTCCGGGGCTTTTTGTTTTGTCGCGCAAGGCCGGCGCAGCGGAGATGGAGGCGAAGATGGACGGAAGCGACGCATCGGGCACACAGCGCGGCCGGGGCAATCCCGACTGGCGGCCGCAGACGCAGCTGGTGCGCGGCGGGCTGTGGCGGAGCGCGGCCGAGGAGACATCCGAGGCCCTGTTCCTGACCTCGGGCTATGTCTATGGCAGCGCCGAGGAGGCCGAAGCCTCCTTCAAGGGCGAGAAGCAGCGCTACATCTACTCGCGCTACGCCAACCCGACCGTCGCGATGTTCGAGCAGCGGCTGCGGCTGCTGGAGGGTGCGGAGGCCTGCGTCGCAACGGCCAGCGGCATGGCGGCCGTGTACGCGTCCCTGATGTGCCAGTTGCGCGCCGGCGACCGGGTGGTGGCCTCGCGGGCGCTGTTCGGCTCCTGCCATTTCATCGTCAGCGAACTGCTGCCCCGCTACGGCATCCACACGACGCTGGTGGATGGCACCGACCTGGACCAGTGGCGGGCCGCGCTCGCGCTCGGCGTCAAGGCGGTGTTCCTGGAGACGCCGTCCAACCCGACGCTGCAGATCATCGACCTGCCGGCCGTGGCCGAGATGACGCATGCCGCAGGCGGCATGCTGATCGTGGACAACGTGTTCGCAACGCCGCTGCTGCAGAAGCCGCTGGAGCTGGGCGCCGACATCGTCGTCTATTCCACCACCAAGCATGTCGACGGCCAGGGACGCTGTCTCGGCGGCGCGATCCTGTGCCCGCAGTCGCTGGTCGATGGCGGCCTCAAGGACTTCATGCGCCATACCGGCCCCTGCATGAGCCCGTTCAATGCCTGGGTTCTGCTGAAGGGGCTGGAGACGATGAGCCTGCGCGTCGAGCGGCAATGCCGGGTGGCGGTGGAGATCGCCGATTTCCTGGCCGGACAGCCGGGGATTACGCGCGTGTCCTATCCGACGCTCGACAGCCATCCGCAGGCGGCGCTGGCACGGCAGCAGATGAGCGCAGGCGGCACCGTGGTCGCCTTCGAGATCGAGGGCGGCAAGCCGGCGGCCTTCCGCTTCCTGAACGCGCTGCGGCTGGTCGACATCTCGAACAATCTGGGCGATTCCAAGAGCCTGATCACCCATCCGGCGACCACCACGCATCAGCGGCTGCCGGCCGAGGAGCGGGAGACGCTGGGCATCACCGACGGCTTCGTACGCCTGTCGGTGGGGCTGGAGGACAGTGCCGACATCCGCGACGACCTGGCCGCCGCCCTCAAACAGGCGCGGTAATGCGATAGCGGGGCGGGTGGACAAACCCGCCCCCGTCGATACAATCCCCCGGCACCGCATGCGCACGGGGGTGACGCCGCGATGGATTACGTCCGCTACATCGACCGGACGACGGCCTATTACCGGTCTCAGGGCTACGAACAGGATTATGCCTGGGCGCATTACGAGGATGTGCCCTTCACGCCGTTGCCCAAGCCGCTGAAGGACTGCCGCATCGCGCTGGTCACGACCGGCGACGTGCGCGTGCGCGGCGCGACGGGCGAGGCCGCCGGCGGCGGCGGCGAAGGCATGGTCGGCAACGCCTATTCCCTGTCGTCGGACACGCCGGTTTCCGAAATCTACAGCGCGCAGGAGCATTTCGATG
Source organism: Alphaproteobacteria bacterium (assembly GCA_050250795.1). Lineage (GTDB taxonomy): Bacteria > Pseudomonadota > Alphaproteobacteria > UBA8366 > UBA8366 > JBFWNZ01. The sequence continues at coordinate 4,145 of JBFWNZ010000055.1, forward strand.
CCCATGCGACGCATATGGACGATGTGAACGCGTATTTCCCGCTCGACCCGCTGCGGATGCTGCGGGACGAAGGGCGCTTCGCCAGCCTTGCGCCGCGCTGTCACGGCCTGTTCGCCAGCTACAGCATCCGTAAGACGCTGCGCACGGATGCGCCGGAGGTTCTTGCCCGCTGCCGGCAGGACGAGGTGGACGCGGTCCTGCTGACGCCGGTCTGACCGGTCTGCCATCAGACCGTGAGTCTGATCGCGCGCTATCTGGAGGAGAACGGCATTCCGACCGTCGTCATGGGAGTGGCCAGGGACATCGTCGAATATTGCGGCGTGCCGCGCTTTCTGTTCGTGAACTTCCCGCTGGGCAGCCCCTGCGGCGAACCCTGGAATACGGCGCAGCAGCGCGACCTCGTCTCGCAGGCGCTGGACGTTCTCGAAACGGCGGCCGGACCGCGGACCACGGTCGTCGCGCCCGTGACCTGGAGCAAGGGCGTGCGCTGGATGGATCTGATCTTCACGGAGGAGCAGCCCTTCCTGCAGGGCGAAGCGCTGGAGAACTGGGAACGCTCGAAGGAAAAATACCGCGAGATGAAACAACGCGGCGAAGTCTGACCGGAGGAGCCCGATGGAGAAGCCCGTCACCGTCTTTTCGACACCCTTCTGCGCCCCATGCGAGCGGCTCAAGGCTTATCTGAAGGCGCAGGGCGTGGCGTTCACCGTCCGCGACCTGATGCTGGACGAGGACGCGGCGGAAATGATCGAGGACCGCAACATCCGGACGAGTCCCGTGCTTCAAGTGGGCGAAACGCTGTATCACGGCCCCGACCTGCATCCGGATTCGCTGGCCTGCATCCTCGCGCTCTGACAGCGGGACGCTGCAACGCTCCTGCCCGATTTTCACAGGTTCCCAGCACCCTGGGAAATGCACTAGAAATCGGCCGCACTCCGGAGCGAAGCCTGCATGACCGAACAGTTGCATCGCCGCAACTTCCAGCCCGACGCCAAAGGACCGCTGGCGGGTTTGCGCGTCCTCGACCTCTCGCGGCTTGTCGCGGGCAACATGCTGTCGCTGCAACTCGCCGATTTCGGGGCCGAGGTCGTCAAGATCGAGGCGCCCGGCAAAGGCGACCCGCTGCGCGCCTGGCGGGACGAGAATGTCTCGTCCAACTGGAAGGTCTATGCCCGCAACAAGAAGAGCGTGACGCTCAACCTGCGCGAGGCGGAGGCACGAGATATCCTGCTGCGGCTGGTCGAAGGATCGGCCGCGCTGGTCGAGAACTACCGGCCCGGACGGCTCGAAGAAATGGGTCTCGGCCCGGACGTGCTGCATGCCCGCAATCCCGACCTGATCCTGGTCCGGGTCACGGGTTTCGGACAGACGGGCCCCTATCGCAACCTGCCGGGCTTCGGCACGCTGGTCGAAGGCATGTCCGGCTTTGCCGCCCGCAACGGCTTCGCCGACCGCGAACCGGTCCTGCCGCCGCTGGCACTCGCCGACATGATCGCAGGGCTGTATGGCGCGATGGCCACGATGATCGCGCTGCGCGAGGTGGAGCTGAAAGGCGGGCACGGTCAGGTGATCGACCTGTCGCTGCTGGAGCCGATGGTGTCGGTGCTGGGCGCTCAAGCCCTGGCCTACCGCGCCTCGGGCCAGATGCCCGAACGCGTCGGCAGCGGTTCCAACACCAGTTCGCCGCGCAACGTCTATCGCACCAAGGACGGTAAGTACGTCGCCATCTCCGCTTCCATCCAGTCGATGGCGGAACGGCTGTTCCGCGCCATCGGGCGTGAGGACATGGTGGCCGATCCCCGCTACGCGACCAATTCGGAACGCGTAAAGCGGCGGCCGGAGGTGGACGCGATCGTCGGCGGATTCATCGCCCAGCGGACGATGGCCGAGAACCTCGCCTTCTTCCGCGAGGCGCAGGTGACGGCCGGCCCGATCTACGACATCGCTGACATGCTGACCGATCCGCATTTCCGCGAACGCGAAGTGATGGTCGACCTGCCCGATGACGGGCTGGGTGCCGTGCCCATGCATGCGGTGACGCCGCGCCTGTCGGATACGCCCGGCGCCTTTCGCCTGCCGGCGCCGGAGCTTGGCCAGCACAACGCCGAAATCCTGGGCTCGCTCGGCTATGACGCCGACGCCATTGCCGATCTCACCCGCCGCCGGGTGATTTGAACAACGATCCGAGAGGAGACGACCCGATGCCGCAGCACGGTTCCAACGCCCCCGCCCTGCCGGTCTGGCGTTCGATGATGTATGTGCCGGTCAATGTCGACAAATACGTCGATAAGGCGCACACGCGCGGCGCGGACGCCGTGATCCTCGATCTGGAGGACAGCATCCCCGCCGCCGAGAAGGATGAGGCCCGCAAGCTGGTGCCGTCCGCGGCCAAGAAGGTCTCGCGCGGCGGCGCCGACGTGGTCGTGCGCATCAACCAGCCGCTGCGGCTGGCGGTGCGCGACATCGAGGCAGCGGTCGGCCCGGATGTGCTCGCACTGCAACTGCCGAAGATCGACAGCGCCAGCCATATCCGGCTGCTGTCGGACCTCGTTGCGGAGTTGGAGATCGAGCGCGGCATGGTTCCCGGCTCGACCCGCTTCGTGCCGATGATCGAGACCGCGGACGCATTCTTCCGCGCCCAGGAAATCGCGACGGCCAGCCCGCGCAACGCCTCGGTCGTACTCGGCGGCGAAGACTTTGCCATGGAACTGGGCATGCTGCCCGCGACCGACGCCTATACCTATCCGAAGCAGCATGTGCTGATCGCTGCGCGCGCCGCCGGGCTGACGCCGCTGGGCATTCTGGGCACCGTTGCCGATTTCACGGATCACGCCGCCGTTCGCGAGACGATCCGCACCTCGCGCCGGTTCGGCTTCGAGGGCGCAAGCTGCATCCATCCGGGCGTCGTGCCGCTGTTGAACGAGGAATTCACGCCGGCGGAGAAGGAAGTCGCCTCAGCCCGCGGGCTGATCGCCGCCTACAACGAGGCGGTCAAAGCCGGCCGCGCCTCGCTCGTCTACGAAGGCAAGATGATCGACGTGCCGGTGGTACGCCGCGCCCAGAACCTGATCGACCGCTACGAAGCCATCCGGGCGCGACAGGCCGCCGCCGCCATGGGCTGACGCCCCTACTGTATCTGGGGCGCCGCAGGGGATTCTGCCGTCGTTTCGGCAGCCTCCTCTGCGAACAGCCCGGCCTCGCGGTAGAAACGTTCCGCACCCGCATGCAGCGGGATGGCCACACCGTCCAGGGCCGTCGCCAAAGTGATGTTCTGGGCAAGCGGATGCGCAGAATTGAGCACGCGCCGCGCGGTCTGGCTGACAAACAGGGCCTTCGCGATGTCATGGACGAGGGTGGCCGGAATATCGGCCCGCGTAATCCACAGTGCGCTGGCTGCGACGGTTTCGACATTGTCCGGGTTGCCGGCATAGGTTCCGCCGGGAATCCTCGCAGGCATGTAATAGGGCGCTTCCTTCAGAACCGCTTCGCGCATCTTGCCGTCGACCGGCAGCAGCCGACCGCCCGGACTGCGGGCAAGTTCGGTCAGTGAGAGGAGCGGAACTCCCCCCACCTCGACCAAGGCGTCGGCCTTGCCGTCGCGAAGCATGTCGAGCGCCGACCGCTCCTGTACGGAAAGCGCCTTGTATCCGGATTTCTCGGACAGCCCATAGGCCTTAAAGACCATCTGAATACCGGCAAAGCTGCCCGCTTCCGGCGACCCCATGGCAACCCGCTTGCCTTTGAGGCCGCGGATATCCGTCGCTGCCACGGTGGTCGCCGCGAAAACCTGCATCGGTTCCGGATAGAGGCTCGCGATGATCCGCAGATTGGTCAGTGGCTTCTGGCCCTTGAAAGGGCCGGTCCCGCTATGCGCCCAATAGGCTACATCCGATTGCACGAAGGCCGACTCGATACGCCCTTCGGCCACCGCCTTGGCATTGGCGACCGACCCCTCGGCCGACTGGCTGATCGCCAGCAAGCCCGGCACCCCGCAATTCCCGCCACGCTCGCAAGCCTGCGCACCGGGCGGGTTCGATATGACCTGCGCAATCGTGCCGGAGATCGGGAAATAAGCCCCCCCCGGCGGCCCGCTCGCAATGCGGAAGAATGTGCTGTCCTGAGCGTTGCCGGCACCCGGACCGAGCGCGAGAAACGTCGCGACCAGCGCGCCCAGAGGGCGGCCAGTGTTCATGCTTGCATATCCATCATCCTTAATACTTCGCGCTGCACAGGCTTTGGTGCAAGTCCTTCGCAGCAAAGAATTCCGCGCGACACGGTGTCGCGCTGCTATCCCGATGCTGCACTGCGAAGCCAACGCCAGAGATAGTCCGCGTAAGACCGGGCGACATAGACGTCGAACACGATCGTGCCCGCGTCCCCGATCCCGTGCAGCAGCACGTCGGCCTTCCCGAGAAGGGTCCGCCCCACGCCGGAAAATACGCGGGGATGAAGGTCGAGGCTGCAACCGGCCGCCAGGATGTCCGGCACCCGCGTGCCGGACATCCGGATCGCCGCGAAAGCATCGCTTACATCCACGACCGCGGCATGCAGGCCCGCCAATGACCGGGAAAGCGCCTCGGACGGCATATCGGCCGCCACGACCAACCATTCATCCGGTGCCAGCCACAGAACGGTCGCGGAAGCACCGATCGCGGCGGTGTTCGGCGTCACCGGCGGCGGAACCCCAAGCGCCGCAGCCGTTCCCGCCAGAAACGTCTCGTCGGGCGCACCGCGCAACAGAAGCATCGATCCTTCGGAACCGGGCTCCATGCGGAACCCCTCGCCGCGGAGGGCCGCAACATGCGCCAGCGCACCGCGACGGACCGGTCCTTCAGCCATCGGCCCGCCCTTCCGCTGCATCGAGAAATGCCGGCGCCGTCACCAGCACGGGCACCGCACCGGACGCCATGGCCGCATACAGGCGCTCGCCATGCCTGGCACGCCCGCCGGCCACCAGCGCCAGCGCGATGGAGCGGCCGAGATTGACGCTGTAGTAGCTCGACGTCACATGGCCGAGCATGACCGCGGGCGGCAGGACGGCCTCCTCCGCCACGATCTGCGTTCCCTCCGGAAGCACAAGAGCCGGATCCTCGGTCAGCAGGCCGACAAGCTGCTTGCGATCCGGACGCAGCATTTCGGGCCGCGCAAGGGCGCGCCGGCCGATGAAGTCGCCCTTCGCCTTCGCCAGCATCCGCTCGAACCCGAGGTCGAGCGGCGTGACGCTGCCATCCGTCTCCTGGCCGACGATGACGAAGCCCTTCTCGGCCCGCAGCACATGCATCGCCTCGGTGCCGTAAGGCACGATGCCGTGGGACCGCCCGGCACGCAGGCAGGCATCCCAGAGCGCCCGGCCATATCCGGCGGGCACATAAATCTCGAAGCCCGCTGCACCGCTGAAGCTCACGCTTTGGACCCTGGCGTCGATGCCGGCGACCTGCGCATCGCGCGTCCGCATCGGCGGGAAGGTGCCGGCCGGCAGGTCCGGCGCGAGCGCGGCGAGCAGGGCCGGCGCATTGGGACCGCAGAGACTGACGGCCGCAAACTGCTCGGTCACGGAGGATGCATAGACGCGCAAATCCGGCCATTCCGTCTGAAGCCATTCCTCGATCCAGGCCAGGACAGCAGCCGCATTGCCCGTGGTCGTGGTCATGAAGAAACGGTCTTCGCCCAGGCGGGCGGTGACGCCGTCATCCTTCACCATGCCGTTGTCGTCGAGCATCAAGCCGTAGCGGCAATGCCCGACCGGCAGGTTCGACCAGTTGTTGATGTAGAGGCGGTCGAGAAACCGTGCCGCATCGGGCCCGCGAATGTCGATCTTGCCGAGGGTCGAGATGTCGAGGATGCCGACCGCCCGGCGCGCCGCGCGGCATTCGCGATCCACGGCCTCGCGCATCGTCTCGCCGGCGTCCGGATAGTACCAGGGCCGTCGCCACTGCCCCACCGTCTCGAACCGGGCACCCTGCGCCTCGTGCCAGTCCTGCATCGGCGTATGGCGGACCGGATCGAACAAGTCGCCGCGGTTCCGGCCCGCGATGGCGCCGAACGTGACCGGCGTATAGGGCGGCCGGAAGGTCGTCGTGCCGACCGCCGGCACGGTGGTACCAAGCGCATCCGCCAGGATCTCCAACGCCGCGATATTGCCGGTCTTGCCCTGGTCGGTGCCCATGCCAACCGTCGTGTAGCGCTTCACATGCTCGACCGAGCGATACCCCTCGCGCACCGCCAGCCGCAGATCGGCGGCCGTCACATCGGTCTGGAAGTCGATGAAGACCTTGCGTCCGCGCCGGTTCGGCACGATGCGCAGCGGCCGGGCCGGCTGCTCGATCGGTTCGCGCACCGGAGGAGATTTCGCGGACCCGCCGGAAAAGCCCGCCGCGGCAGCAGCTTCCGCGCCCGCACGCGCACCCTCTGCGAGGCATCCGATCAGGGTCGAAACGCCATTCACGCCGCCCACCGGACGCACAATCTCCGGCCCGGTGCCGGGCACGAAGATCCCCGTTTCCTCTCGCCATTCGAGACTGCCGCGCGCCTGGGAAAACAGGTGCACGGCCGGCTGCCAGCCGCCGGACATGGCGATCAGGTCGCAATCCAGATGCCGCATCGGCCCCTGCCAGCCGCGGCCGTCCGGGCTGAGACGCCGTACGGCGGCGCTGCGCACGCGCCGGGCACCGCCCGTGCGGGCGACGGCATAGCCCTGGAGCACGGGAATGCCGGCCTCGCGCACCCGCCGGGGCAGGTCGCCTTCGACAGAAGGGCGCAGATCGATGACGCCCTCGACCTCCGCGCCGGCAGCGACCAGATCGAGCGCGGCAGCATAGGCGCCGTCATTGTTGGTGACGACCAGGGCCCGGCGCCCGGCCAGCACGCCGAAACGGTTGAGATAGGTCCGCACGGCCCCGGCCAGCATGATCCCCGGCCGGTCGTTACCGGCGAAGGCAAGCGGCCGTTCCAATGCGCCCGTGGCCAGGATCGTCCGGCCGGCGCGCAGCTTCCACAGCCGCTGCCGCGGGTGCCCCGCCCGGCTTGCCGGCGGCAGATGGTCGGACAGCCGCTCCAGCATGCCCACGAAACCGTGGTCATAGAGGCCGAACACCGTCGTCCGGGTCAGCACCCGCACCTCGGGCATCGACGCCAGTTCCGCCAGCGCAGCCGCAACCCACGCCGCCGCCGGCCGGCCGTCGATGCTGCATCCCGTGGGACCGCCGCCATCCGGTTCGGAAAGCAGGCTTCCGCCCGCCAGCGCATCCTGCTCGGCCAGGATGACGCGCGCCCCGGTCCGCGCCGCGGACAAGGCGGCAGCCAGTCCGGAGGGCCCTGCGCCGACCACCAGCACGTCGCAATGCGCGTGGCGATGGTCATAGACCTCCGGATCGGGCACCGACGGCGCCCGTCCCAGCCCGGCGAGGCGCCGGATGAGGGTCTCGTAGCGCGGCCAGAACGCGGGCGGCCACATGAAGGTCTTGTAATAGAAACCGGCCGGCAGCAAGGGCGACAGGAGGCTGTTGACCGCAGCCAGATCGAACCGCAGGGAAGGCCAGCGGTTCTGGCTTGCCGCCACCAGCCCCTCATAGAGCTCGACGGCCGTCGCCCGCAGATTGGGCTCGGTCAGCGCGCCTTCGCCGAGTTGCACCAGGGCATTCGGTTCCTCGACACCGGCGCTGAGAATGCCGCGCGGACGGTGATACTTGAAGCTGCGCCCGACCAGATGAACGCCGTTGGCCAACAGGGCGGAGGCCAGCGTATCGCCCGGATGGCCGGCATAGTCGCGACCATCGAACCGGAAGGACAGGGTGCGGTCACGGTCGATGCGCCCGCCCGCTTCGGTCCGGAACGCGGTCATCGGCCGCCTCGTCCCTTGGGCACCTGAGCCGGCGCAGCCTCACCCATCCGGTAGGTCGCAATCACCCGATCCGAGACCGTGTCGCGAACCAGGTTGAACCAGCGCCGGCAGCCATGCGCATGCCACCAGCGCTCGCGATGTTCGCCCTTGGGGTTGCCCCGCATGAACAGGTACTCGGCCCAGGCCGCGTCGTCGGCGGCGTCCGGGTCGGGCCGGGCGACATGCGCCTCGCCGCCGTAATGGAACTCGCCGACATCGCGTTCGCCGCACCAGGGGCAGGGGATCCGAAGCATCGCAGCCGTCCCGTCAATGCGCCACGGCCGCGGCCGCGTGCTCGTCGACCAGCGCACCGCGCGCGAAGCGGTCGAGCGAGAAGGGCGCGTTCAGCGGATGCGGGGCGTCATGCGCGATGGTGTGCGCGAAAACATGCCCCGAGCCGGGCGTCGCCTTGAAGCCGCCGGTGCCCCAGCCGCAGTTGATGTAGAGCCCCTCGACCGGCGTCCGGCCGATGATCGGGCTGGCATCGGGACAGACATCGACGATGCCGGCCCATTGCCGCATCAGCTTCAGCCGGCTGAAGGACGGGAACAGTTCGACGATGGCCTCGATGCTGGCCTGGATCACATCGAACCCGCCGCGCTGGGAATAGGAGTTGTAGCTGTCGATCCCGGCCCCGATGACCATTTCGCCCTTGTCCGACTGGCTGACATAGCCATGCACCGCTCCGGACATGACGACGCAATGCAGAATGGGCTTCACCGGCTCGGACACCAGCGCCTGCAAGGGGTGGCTCTGGATCGGCAGGCGAATGCCGGCCATGGCCGCCAGGACACTGGAATGACCGGCCGCGACGAGACCCACCTTGCGCGCCCGGATCGTGCCGCGTGTCGTCTCCACGCCCGTCACCCGGCCGCCGCTGCGCAGGATACCCGCGACCTCGCAATTCTGAACGATGTCGACCCCGCGGGCGTCGGCGGCGCGGGCATAGCCCCAGGCGACCGCGTCGTGCCGCGCAACCCCGCCGCGCCGTTGCAGCGACGCGCCGAGCACCGGGTAGCGGGCGGCGGAATCGCAGTTCACCAGCGGACAGAAGGCACGAACGCCGTCCACATCCAGCATCTCGGAATCGATGCCGTTGAGGCGGTTGGCCTCCACGCGGCGCGCCGTCTCGCGCAGATCGTGCAGGGAGTGCGCGAGGTTCAACACGCCGCGCTGACTGAACATCAGGTTGAAGTTCAGTTCCGCCGTCAGCCCTTCCCACAGCTTGAGCGCATGCTCGTAGAGATGCGCGCTGGCGTCCCAGAGATAGTTGGAGCGCACGATGGTCGTGTTCCGGCCGGTGTTGCCGCCGCCCAGCCAGCCCTTCTCCAGCACCGCGACATTCGCGATGCCGTGCTCCTTCGCGAGGTAGTAGGCGGTGGCAAGGCCGTGCCCGCCGCCGCCCACGATCACCGCATCGTACTCGGCCTTGGGCTCGGGACTGCGCCAGGCGCGCTGCCAGCCCTCATGGTGGCTCAGCGCGTTCCGCGCGAGGGAAAGAATGGAATAGCGCTGCAAGCCCAACTCTCCGGCCCAACTTCGTCCGCGACGTTAGTGCGCCGGTCTTGCAACCGTCAACGCAAGGCGGCCTTTGCGGCGGCCGCCGACCGCCGCATACTAGCGGCGGAATAAAAACGACACCGCAAGGGAGAGGCCCATGTCCCGCCTGCCGGAGCTGACGCTCGACCAGATGACGCCGGCGCAGCGTCAGGTTCACGACAACATCGCCAGCAGCCCGCGCGGCGGCGTGCGCGGCCCATTCGCGCCGTTGATACACGCGCCGGGGGTTGCCGAACTGGTACAGCAGACCGGCGCCTATATGCGCTACAAGGGCACGCTTTCCGACAAGCTGCGCGAACTGGCGATTCTGGTGACGGGACGTTTCTGGACCGCGCAATACGAGTGGTATGCGCATCACCCCATCGCACTGAAGGCCGGACTCGATCCGAAGATCGCCGACGCCATCGCCTCGCAGCAGCGGCCGGAGTTCAGCGAGCCCGCCGAAGAGGTCGTCTACGATTATGCAATGGCGCTGCATTACGACCATCAGGTCGACGACGCCACCTACAAGCGGGCCTTCGATTTGCTGGGACCGGAAGGAATCGTCGAGCTGACGGTGCTGTGCGGCTACTACACCATCATCTCGATGGTGCTGAACGCCTTCGAGGTGGAAATTCCGGACGGGTCCAAGCCGCTCAAGGATTAATCGGAACCCTCGGGGATTAACCCTCGATCAGTGCCTCCAGCGTCTCCAGCCGGTCGGCCTCTTCGGCAGGCTTGTCCCAGCGGATGCGGCTGACCCGCGGGAAACGCATCGCCACCTTGGATTTGTGGCGCGCCGAACGCTGCACGGCGTCGAAGGCGATTTCCAGCACAAGGCCCGGCCGCACAGCACGGACCGGGCCGAACCGCTCAACCGTGTTCTCACGCACCCACTTGTCGATCTCGCGCAGCTCGGCGTCGGTGAAGCCGAAATAGGCCTTGCCCACGGGCACCAGTTCCGCGCCCCCGCCCGCCCCGTCGCGCCAGCAGCCGAAGGTGTAGTCGGAATAAAAGGAGGACCGCTTGCCATGGCCGCGCTGGGCATACATCAGCACGCAATCGGCAGTGAGCGGATTGCGCTTCCATTTGAACCAGGGCCCTTTGGGGCGACCCGATAGGTAAGGGCTGTCCTTGCGCTTCAGCATCAATCCTTCGATGCCGGCGGCGCGGGCATCCGCACGCAGCGCCGCCAGCTCCGGCCAAGCCTCGAAGACGATGAGTTCGGAGAGATCCATGCGATCCGGTGCGGCATGGTCGTACCATGCTTCGAGACGGCGGCGGCGTTGCGCCAGCAGCAGCGGACGCAAATCCTCGGCGCCGTCGAACAGGATGTCGTACAGGCGGACATGGGCCGGATGCGCCGTCAGCAAGGGGCGGCCGACCGCCTTGCGCCCCAGCCGCTGCTGCAGATCGTTGAACGAGGCCACCACCCCCTCGCGCGCGACCAGCAACTCGCCGTCGAGCACAACATCGAAATCCATCGCGTCCACGATGTCGGGAAAGCTGCCGCAGATGTCCTCGCCGGTCCGCGAGTAGATGCGGCGGCTATGCCCATCGGAAACGAGCTGGACGCGGATACCGTCCCATTTCCACTCGGCGAGAAAATCCGCCGGGTTCAGCCTCGCGAAATCCTCCTCGGAGACGGGGTTCGCCAGCATCATCGGCCGAAAGGCCAGCCCATGCGCCACGCCCGGCCGCTCGGCCTTCCCCTCCAGCCAGGCGAAGAGCGATTCGTAGGGCGGCTCCAGCCCGTGCCAGACCTCCTCCACCTCGGCGAGATCGACGCCGCCCATCTCGGCCAGCGCCGTCTTGGCCAGCCGCGCCGAGACGCCGACGCGCAGCCCACCGAGCAGTAGCTTGAGCAGCGCGAAGCGGCCGCCCGGCTCCATCGCATCCAGCCAACCGGCGATCAGCGTTGGCACGTCCAGCTTGGTCGCCCGGCGCAGCGTGTCGACCACAGTACCGACC
>JBFWNZ010000056.1:0-15391 GCA_050250795.1 Alphaproteobacteria bacterium
TTTTGTCTGGGGCGAGCCGATCCACATACCTCCCGACGCCGACGATGCCGAGATGGAGAGGCTGCGACGCCGGCTGGAGGACGAGATCACCGCGTTGCAGAATCGGGGCGACAGCATGATGGGGCGTGCGCTTGTCCAGCCTGCGCCTGAAACCGCCTCGGGGGTGCGCTGACCATGGTGGCGTTGACGCTCTACCGGGCGGCCACGGTGGCGGCTCTGCCGCTCATCGACTGGTACCTGCAGCGCCGGTTGCAGGCCGGGAAGGAGAATGCCGGCCGTCTGGACGAGCGGCGCGGCATCGCGTCTGCGGCGCGCCCGGACGGCTCGCTCGTCTGGCTGCACGCCGCGAGCGTGGGCGAGGCGCAATCCTCGCTCGCCCTTGTGCGCCTTCTGGTGGATGAAGGGCGCCATGTGCTTGTCACCACGGGCACCGTCACGTCGGGCGCCTTGCTGGCGGAACGTCTGCCAGCCGGCGCAATTCACCAGTTCGTCCCCGTCGATCGGCCGGCATGGGTGGGACGTTTCCTCGATCACTGGCGGCCGGATCTGGCCCTCTGGATCGAATCGGAACTGTGGCCGAACCTGCTGATCGAGGCGGCGGCGCGCCGGATTCCCTCGGCATTGGTGAACGGCCGCATGTCCGCCCGTTCCTTTGCCCGCTGGCGGATGGTTCCCGGTCTTGCACGGAACTTGCTCGGTTGCTTCGGTCTTTGTCTCGCCCAGACGGAGGCGCAGGCGGAACGGTTCCGGCAACTGGGAGCCCGCAATGTGGGCTATGTCGGGAATTTGAAGTTTTCGGCCGCGCCGCTGCCCGTGGAGGACGGTGTGCTGCGGGGATTGCAGGCAAGGCTGGGTTCCCGCCCGCGGTGGCTGGCCGCAAGCACGCATCCGGGCGAGGAGGCGCTGGCCGCCGCGGCGCATGCCGCGTTGCGCCGGAAGTATCCGGGGCTGCTCACCATGATCGTGCCGCGCCATCCGCATCGCGGACCTGCGATCGCGGCGGAACTCGCGGCCCTTGGCATGGCCGTTGCGCGCCGGTCCGCCGGCGAGGCGCCTGCGGCGGGAACCGATATCTACCTCGCCGACACCCTGGGCGAACTCGGCCTGTTCTATCGGCTCGCGGATATCGCGTTCGTCGGGGGCAGCATGGCGTCGCATGGGGGGCACAACCCGCTGGAGCCGGCGCAGTTGGACTGTGCCGTGCTGCACGGTCCCGACATGGCGAATTTCGAGACCGTTGCGGCGGAACTGCATGCCGCCGGCGGTGCGCAATGCGTCGATGGGGACGCGACCCTGGCCGAAGCGGTGGGCAAGTTGCTGGCGGATTCCGATAGGCGGGCGCGCCGGATCGCCGCGGCGGCGGGGGTTGCCCAGGCGAACCGCGACGCGGCGCTGCGTATCCATGCGGCCTTGGCGCCGCTGCGCGATGCGGGGCGCCGGGAGAGGGACGATGCGGCCGCCTGACTTCTGGCACCGTTCCGGTCCGATCTCGGCCGTGCTGGCACCGCTGGGACAGGTCTTCGATATCGCGGGACGGGTACGCGACGCGCTGGCGCACCCGGTTCGCATTCCGGTTCCGGTGCTTTGCATCGGCAATCTCGTCGTCGGGGGGGCCGGCAAGACCCCTGTTACCGCTGCGATCGCCGAGACGCTGCACATGCGGGGTCGGGCACCGCACATCCTCAGCCGCGGCTACGGCGGTCGGCTTCGCGGCCCGGTTCGCGTCGATCCCCATCGGCATACGGCTGCGGAGGTCGGGGACGAGCCGCTTCTTCTCTCCGCCGTGGCACCGACCTGGGTGTCCCGGGACCGCGTCGCCGGCGCGCGCGCGGCTGCGGCGGCAGGTGCCGGGGTCATCGTGATGGATGACGGGTTTCAGAATCCGTATCTGGCAAAGACGGCGTCCTGGCTGGTCGTGGATGGGACCTATGGATTCGGCAATGGGCGGCCGATGCCGGCCGGCCCGCTTCGCGAATCGGTTGCACGCGGCCTTGCGCGCGCCTCGGCCGCGATCGTGCTGGGCGAGGATACATCGGGTGTCTCGCCGCTTTTGGCGGACTTGCCGGTGCTTCGCGGCCGCATTGTGCCCCGGGGAAACGACGCCACCCGGTTCGCGGGACGGCCGGTTGTCGCCTTCGCCGGAATCGGCCGTCCGGAGAAGTTCTTCATGACCCTTCGCGCAATTGGCGCGGACCTTGTTGAATGCCGCGCCTTTTCCGATCACCATCCGTATACCCCGGCGGACTTGGCCGCGTTGCGCGATCGGGCCCGCGCGCGCAACGCGGCGATTGTGACAACCGAGAAAGATGCGGTACGTCTGCCGCGCGCGCTGCGCGAGGAGGTGGATGTGCTGGCGGTTCGGGTTCAGTGGGACGACGAAGCCGCGTTGGGACGGCTGCTCGATTCGGTGACCGCCGATGGCTGATCGCGGCCCCGTCGCGCGCTTCATCCGGCGCTATATCGTCTATCCCGTCCAAGGGGCGGCGATCTGGTCCGCCTATTTCGTCGGCCGGGCCTTGTCGATCGAAGCCTCCTCCGCGATGGGCAGCATCCTGTTCCGGACCTTCGGCAGCCGCATGCGCGTCGACAAGATCGCGCGCCGCAATTTGGGTCGCGCGATGCCGGAACTGGGCGACGACGAAATCGACAGGATCGTCCGTGGCATGTGGGACAATCTCGGCCGCGGCGCGGGGGAGTGCGCGCATCTCGACCGGATCATAACCTACGGCGCCGATGCGCGGGTCGAGGTGCTGGGGCGCGAGAATCTCGCGGGGCTGCGCGATGACGGCGTGCCAGGCATCTTCTTTTCCGCCCATCTCGCGAATTGGGAGATCGCCTGCATCGCGACGACCCAGCATGACGTGCCCGTGGGGCAGATTTACCGCAGCGCCGACAATCCCTTCATCGACAACCTGTTCCGCCGCATGCGCAGCTGCATCTCGGGTCTGCGCATTCCCAAGGGGCGCGACGGTGCGCGCCAGGCCCTGATGCTGATGCGCGACGGCGGGCATCTGGCTCTGCTGGTCGATCAGAAGCTGAACGAGGGAATGGCCATTCCGTTCTTCGGCCGCGACGCGATGACACCGACGGCGCCGGCCCGTCTTGCCTTGCGGTTTCGGTGTCCGGTCGTTCCGGTCCGTGTCGAGCGTCTGCCGGATGTGCGGTTCCGCATCACGTTCTTCCCGCCGCTGGATCTGCCCGACACGGGTGACGGCGACGAGGATACGCGGCTGCTGCTGACCGAGATGAACCGGATCATCGAGGGCTGGGTGCGCGAACGGCCCGAGCAGTGGTTCTGGGTCCACCGCCGCTGGCCGGACTGAACGGGCTATTGCGCCGGCATCGGCGGCACCAGCAGTGCCGGGTCGATGCGTGCCTCGAACAGATTGATGCGCCAGTCGAGATGCGGACCGGTTGCTCGTCCGGTGGCGCCCAGCGTGCCCAGAACCTCGCCTTGCGCCAGCCTCTGTCCTTCCTTCACCAGCACCTTCTCCATGTGCAGGAAGGCGGAACTCAATCCATGGCCGTGGTCCAGGATGACGGTGCCGCCGGTGTAATACAGGTCCTTCGCCGCCAGCAGGACGGTGCCGCCGGCCGGTGCCTTCACCGGCGTGCCAACCGGCGCGGCGATATCCACCCCGTAATGCGGCTGTTTGGCCACGCCGTTCAAGATGCGCTGGCTGCCGTAGACGCCGCTGATGCGGCCCTGCGCCGGCCAGATCCAGCCTTTCAGGAATTCGGTCGCCGGCGTGTCGCGCGTCCGCAACTCGGCGATCAACGCGTTCTCGCGCTGGATGCGGGCGAGCACCTCCGGCGGCGGCGTCACCATCGTTTCGGGCAGGCCGTCGATGCGCTGGATGTCATAGCTGCGGGGGGCGACGGCCAGTCGTTCGGTGCGTGCGGTCCCGTCGGGATGGCGCAGGGTCAGCTCGGCCTCGGGCGGCGCGTCGCGGGTGAAGCCGATCAGGAAGACGCCCTCTGGCGAGACGCGGATCGGGTGCCCGTCGAAGCGAACCTCGGTGCCGGGCAATGTGTGGCCGATCGCAAGCCCGCCCTGGACCAGCGGCCCGTCGAGGCGCAGGGACTCTGCCCGGACCGCTCCCCCCGCGACCAGCAGCACAACGATGAGAAGGCGTCGAAGCATCGTCACAGCAACCGGCCCTGGCGCTTGTCTCCTGGCCTGGCCGGTTTTGCGGGCCGGCTGGAGGGCGGTGAGCCGCCGCCGATCAAGGCATCGCGCGCTCCGTCAGCGAATTGCAGGCTGACCGTGTCGCCCGGCTTTGGCGCCGCGGCGGAGGTGACGACCTCGCCGCCTGCGTCGCGGATAACCGCATAGCCCCGTTCCAGGACACGGTGAAAGGAGCAGCTTTCCAGCCGATTGCCGAGTTCCGCGAGGTCGCGCGCGGCCTCGGTGCGCCGCCGGTTCGCGCAGGCATCCAGGCGGACCGACAAATCCGCAAGGCTGCGCTGGCCCGCTTCGATGCCGCGCCGGATCGGCTGCGGCGTGAGCCGTTCGCCCAGCGCGGTCAATCGCTGTGCCTGCGTCCGCATCTCCTGCTTGATGCAGAGGGTGCCGGAATCCCAACGCTGGCCGAGATGACGTCGCGCCTCGGCGAGCAACTGCTTCGGGCTCTTGAGGCCAGCGCCTGCCGTTTCCACCCGCTGCCGGCGGCGTTCCAGCAGGTTCGCGGCCCCGTTGCCCAGCCGAAGCTCCAGGTCGTCGAGCCGCTGCCGGTTGGTGCCGAGCATCCGGTCGATGTCCGGCAGTCCGCGCGCCAAGCCTTCCAGGCGCATGCGGCGGTCCTGCACCGCGCGATGCAGGCAGGCGACGAGGCGCGCGCCGCGGTCGCTCACCGTGGCAATCAGCTCCGCACGGACCGGCACCGCCATTTCCGCCGCGGCGGTGGGCGTCGGTGCGCGCCGGTCCGCCGCATAGTCGATCAGCGTCGTGTCCGTCTCGTGTCCGACAGCGGAAATGAGCGGGATGTCGGAGGCCGCCGCCGCGCGGACGACGATCTCTTCGTTGAAGGCCCAGAGATCCTCCAGGCTGCCGCCGCCGCGCGCCACGATCAGCACGTCCGGCCGCGGCACCGGCCCGTCCGGTGCCAGCCGGTTGAACCCTTCGATGGCGGCTGCGACCTCGGCTGCCGCGCCATCGCCCTGGACGCGTACGGGCCACATCAGCACGCGCCGCGGGAAGCGGTCGTCGATGCGGTGCAGGATGTCGCGGATCACGGCGCCGGTGGGCGAGGTCACGACGCCGACGATCTCGGGCAGGAAGGGGATCGGGCGCTTGCGTGCGGTGTCGAACAGACCTTCCTCGGCAAGCCGCCGGCGGCGGTCCTCCAGCAGCTTCAGCAGCGCGCCTTGGCCCGCCAGTTCCATCGACTCGATGATCAACTGGTATTTCGAGCGCGCGGCATAGGTGGTCAGCTTGCCGGTGACGACCACCTCCATCCCGTCCTCGGGCTGAACCGACAGCCGCGACGCCGTCCCGCGCCAGCAGACGGCGTCCATGACCGCCTGGTCGTCCTTGAGCGCGAGATACAGATGGCCCGAGCCCGGCCGCTTGAAGCCGGACACCTCGCCGCGCACCCGGACATAGGAGAAGCGGTCCTCGACCGTCTGGCGCAGCAACGCCGACAGCTCCGAGACCGAGAATTCGGGCTCGTTGCGAAGCGGAACGTCGGGCGGGGCAAGCGAAGCGTCAACCATTGCGCGGGGCTATGATAAGAAGGCGGCCATTACATTGCCAGCGGCCATGAGGAGACAATCGGAATGCGCATTCTCGTCGTCGGATCGGGCGGACGCGAGCACGCCCTTTGCTGGGCCATCGCCGCCTCGCCGCTCTGCGAGGCGCTGTACGCCGCGCCCGGCAATGCCGGCATCGCCGAAGAGGCGGAATGCGTGGCCGTGGCCGCCGAGGATGTGGAGGGCATCGTCCGATTCGCCCGCCAGAACGCCATCGACTTCGTCGTGGTGGGGCCGGAGGCGCCGCTGGTGCTGGGGCTGGTCGACCGGCTGAAGGCAGCGGGCATCCGCGCCTTCGGGCCCAGCGCGGCGGCGGCGGCGCTGGAAGGCTCCAAGGGGTTCATGAAGGATTTGTGCGCGCGCCACGCCATCCCCACCGCCGCCTATGCCCGCTTCACCGACGCCGATGCCGCCAAGGCCTATATCCGCGCGCAAGGCGCGCCCATCGTGGTCAAGGCGGACGGGCTGGCCGCCGGCAAGGGCGTGACGGTGGCGCAGAGCCTGGACGAGGCGCTGGCGGCGGTCGACGAGGCGCTGGGCGAGCTGCGCTTCGGCGCGGCCGGCGCCTCCATCGTGGTCGAGGAGTTCATGACGGGCGAGGAGGTCAGCGTCTTCGCGCTGGCCGACGGCAGCAACGCGCTGATCCTCGCCTCGGCCCAGGACCACAAGACCGCCTACGATGGCGACCGGGGACCCAATACCGGCGGCATGGGCGCCTACAGCCCCGCCCCGGTGATGACCGAGGCGCTGGCGGCGGAGATCGAGCGGACGATCCTGCGCCCCACACTGGACGGGATGAAGGCCGAGGGCCGGCCCTATTCGGGCGTGCTCTATGCCGGGATCATGGTCACTGCGGCGGGGCCGAAGCTGCTGGAATACAATGTCCGCTTCGGCGATCCGGAATGCCAGGTGCTGATGATGCGGGCGATGTCCGATATCCTGCCGGCGCTGATCGCCTCGGCCGACGGCGCACTCGACCGCTTCGACTTCCGCTGGTACCCGGAGGCCGCGCTGACCGTGGTGATGGCCGCCAAGGGCTATCCCGGCAACTATGCGAAGGGCAGCCCCATCGGCGGGCTGGAGGCCCTGGCCGAGATGGAGGACGTCAAAATCTTCCATGCCGGCACCGCCCGCACGCCCGAAGGCGGGCTGATCGCCACCGGCGGCCGGGTGCTGAACGTGACCGCGCTGGGTCGCACCGTCGCCGAGGCGCAGGCGAAAGCCTATGCCGCGGTGGACCGGATCGACTGGCCCGGCGGCTTCTGCCGCCGCGACATCGGCTGGCGCGCCGTGGCGCGGGAGAAGGGTTGAGCCGGGTCGGCAGGACCGGCAATTTCAAAGGAGAAGGGATTCCATATGCGGCTTCGTTCACCATCGCGACCGATCTTCCTGGTCTCGCTCGCCATCGTGATCGCGGCGGTTCTGTCGCTGTTCGTCGCGATCCCGGTCGTGTCCGGAAACGCCTTCTGGGTGGTGCTGATCGGTTACATCGTACTGCTGGTCGGCATCCTGGCCTGACCCTTCAGCGCCGCGCGCGGAAAAACGACTGAAGCAGTTCGGCGGCGCGGCGCTCGCCAATGCCGCCGAATACCTCGGGTGCATGCAGGCAGGTCGGCTGGGCGAACCAGCGCGGGCCGTTCTCCACCGCACCCTGCTTGGGATCGTAGGCACCGAAATAGAGCCGGCGGATGCGCGCGAAGGAGATCGCGGCCGCGCACATCGCACAGGGTTCCAGGGTGACGTAGAGGTCGCATCCGGCCAGCCGGGGCGCATCGACAAGCGCAGCCGCGGCGCGCAGCGCCAGGATTTCGGCATGTGCGGTCGGATCGCGGTCGGCCTCGGTCCGGTTGCCGGCGCGTGCGATGAGCCGGTCTGCGGTGGGGTCCACGACCACCGCACCGACCGGCACTTCGCCCCGGGCGGCGGCGGCCTCGGCCTCGGCGAAGGCGATCTGCATGTATTCGTTCTCAATCTGCATGTTCCGACCCTGCCCGTGGGCCCGGTTCGGGTCAACGGGTGACAGCGCCGGTCGCGGCGCCTAGTATCCGCGGCCCGAAGCCGGAGAGACCCGATGCCCGAGTCCGACAAGGACGCCCCGGAGCGCAAGCAGCGCGTCGCGAAGTGGATCGCCCGTGCCGGGCTTGCCTCGCGCCGGGATGCCGAGCGCTGGATCGCCGAAGGCCGCGTCGCCATCGACGGCAAGGTGATCGATACGCCCGCCATCGCCATTGAGGAGCCGGCGCGCATCAGCGTGGACGGCAAGCCGCTGCCGGAGCCGGACCGCGCAAGGCTGTGGCGTTATCACAAGCCGTCCGGGCTGGTCACGACGACCCGCGACGAGCGCGGCCGGCCGACCGTGTTCGAGCGCCTGCCCGAGACGCTGCCGCGCGTGATCTCGGTCGGGCGGCTCGACCTCAACTCCGAAGGGTTGCTGCTGCTTACCAATGACGGCGAACTGGCACGCCACCTTGAGCATCCGGATACCGGATGGGTCCGGCGCTATCGGGTGCGGGTGCATGGGGCGCCGACGCCGGAATCCCTGGCCGCGCTGGCCAAGGGCGTGACGGTCGACGGGGTGCGTTACGGGCCGATCCAGGCCGAACTCGACCGGCTGCAGGGCAGCAATGCCTGGCTGACCATGGCGTTGCGCGAAGGCAAGAACCGCGAAGTCCGCAAGGTCTGCGAACATCTGGGTTTCTCCGTCACCCGCTTGATCCGTATCAGCTATGGCCCGTTCCAGCTCGGCACGCTGGGGCGCGGCGAGGTCGAGGAGGTGGCTGCCCGCGTGCTGCGCGAACAGATGGGCGTGGGCCGACCGGGCGGCGCGAAGCGCGGCGCCGACGAGACGGGAACGGCAAAGCCGAAGCCGCGGCAGACCAAGCCGAAGGGGCCCGGCCCGAAGGGAGCGGACCGTGCGGATCGTCGCCGGTAGCCTGCGCGGCCGCCGCCTCGTTGCGCCGGAAGGCATGGAGGTCCGGCCGACCGGGGCACGGGCGCGCGAGGCGGTCTTCAATATTCTCGAACATGGGCATCTGGGACCGGGTGGAGGCTCGGCGCTGGTGGATGCAAGGGTGCTGGATGGCTTTGCAGGGACCGGGGCCATGGGGCTTGAGGCGCTTAGCCGCGGTGCCGCCTCGGCGGCGTTCCTCGATTCGGACCGCCGGGCACTCGCCGCTCTTCGCGCGAATATCGCGGCATGCGGCGTCGGCGCGCGCGCACTCGTCATGCCGGCCGATATCCGGGTGCCGCCCCAGGCGCCGATGGCCTGCGATCTCGTTTTCCTCGACCCCCCCTATCACGAGGGCCTGGCGGAATCGGCGCTCGCCGCCTTGGCGAAGGCAGGCTGGTTTGCGCCCGAAGCGTTGATCTGCCTGGAGTTGGGGCCCGAGGACACCGTGCCGGAGACGGCGGCGCTCGCGGTTCTCGACGAACGGCGTTACGGCAAGGCGCGGGTGGTATTCCTGCGGAACGGCGCCGGCTGACTCACCGGGGCTCCAGCCCGATCGTCCTGTTTGCGATGCCGGCACCGCGGATGAGGCGGTCCACGCGTTCCCGGTTGGCGACGCGCGTATCGAATTTCCGCAGGATCACGCCGGCTCTTGCAGCATTGAAATCGACGCGGCTGAAACTCTCATCGACCGCATCTTCGATCTCGGCCCAGGCGGCCTCCGTCTGGATATAGGTGATCGGCGATTGGGAATGGGCAGCGAAGTTGGCGAAGGAATCGCGCGACAGCAGCGGTGTCCGCGTGGCCAGCATCAAGGGCTGCATCAGCGCGCGGCGTTTCAGATCGTGGCGGACCGCCTGGCGCCGGTCGAAGGTCGCCGGCTCAAGCAGAATCCGCCCGACGGGCTCGCACAGGACAGAGAATATCTCGGCGGTTCGCGTGGCGCGCTGGACGGCGTAGAGCAGCACTTTTGCATGGCGTTGACGCAGCCGCAGGATGGCGGCCGCATCGCAGGCGGCGCGCGCCCACGCGCCGTCGACGGTCATGCCCAGAGAGAGCAGTTTCAGATTCATCGCTGCATCGATGGCGGGGTCGGAGGGCATGTCCAGGGCCAGTACATCCGTCCCCGCCATGTAGAGGGTAAGGCCCACCTCATCCATATAATCGGGCGTGTCTTCGCCCATCACCTTGTCGGCGGTCGACTGATAGCCATGCATGACGATGGCGACGGCTTCGGACGGCCGGTCGTGCGTGGCGTGCAGGGCGCGCAGGGCGAACCCGGCCGGCAGGACCGTCAGCCGAAGATCCGACAGTCGTCCGCCGGGCAATGCCTGGCGGCCGATCTCGACCATCGCGATGCCCTTCGGCGTGTCGTATCCATAGGCATCGGCTAGGAATCGCGGAAAATCGGGGTCGATGCTCTGGGGTAAAGACGGTGCCGGCTGTGCCGCGAAGGCCGACCACAGCCGCCACTCCATCGAATAGTCGAGCCCGACCTTCGCGTCGCGGCGGGCCTCCCGGAACCATTCCGATGCCGTGCTCAGGGCATAACCCAGGGCTGCGCAGCATGCACCGAAGAGCAGCAGCATTACGATGCGTCGGCTTTTCCTCATGGCGTCGCCGCCGTCAGCGAGAACCCTTCGAGTTCCGGCCATTTTCCATCGATCAGCGCGTCGAGCAGCGCCTCTTCCGGGACGTGACTGTCGATCCGTTTCACCAGGATGCCGCGGCGCGTGGCGGCGGAGACAGGCCCGCCGATCTGGAAAGCCGGGGCCAGGGCCGCGGTCATCGCCTCGATTTCGCGGCGCCGGATCGTATAGAAGATCGGGCTTTGCGCCCCCGCCACGAAATCCCTCAGGCTCGTATCGAGCAGGCCGGGCGTCAGGTGATCCACCCAGAACAAGAGCTTGAGGTTGGACACTTGCTCGACCGTGCGCTCAAGCGCGAAGTCGTTTCGCGGGATCCAGTTGTCATCGACGACGGCGGCGTCGAACCCGGGACACAGCGTTGCCGTATACTCGACCGTGCGGCCGCCGTTCGACAGGCCATACAGGAAGATTCGGCGATAGCCGTACTGTGCGGCCAGGGCATCCTTGGCGCGGCAGATGGCATCGACCCACAGGCCGAACAGCTGCACCCCCTCGTCCTGCCAGGCGAGGTTCAGCCATGTCGACAGCGTCCCGTTGCTCGGCAGGTCGAAGGCCAGCACATCGAGGCCGCGGCGGAACATTCGTTCGCCGATCCGATGCAGATAGTCCTCGTCGCCCAGGCCCAGCACGCGCGATGCCGAGGACCACATGCCGTGCAGCACGACGATCAGATCGGGGGCTGGCGTCTCGTGCCGCGCGAAGACCGCCCGCATCGTGGCATGCGGCCGGTCATAGGCGTAATGGATGTCGGTTGCCGTCCCGCCCAGATAGGGTTGGGTCTGGACGGCTTTCCCCCCGGCGGATGCGGGGCTCGGCGTCGCATTTGCGTAGCCGGTCGCAGCGCGCAGCCGTTCCAGGAAGTCCGGTTGCAACGAGGCCGGCATCGGCGGCGCCAGTTGCTCGA
The DNA here is from genome assembly GCA_050250795.1 of Alphaproteobacteria bacterium. Taxonomy (GTDB): domain Bacteria; phylum Pseudomonadota; class Alphaproteobacteria; order UBA8366; family UBA8366; genus JBFWNZ01. Next base: position 11,252 of record JBFWNZ010000056.1, read on the forward strand.
TCTGGGCCCAGAGCAGCGGTTCGTAAAGTGCCCGCCGGCTGGTCGATCCGCAGGGACAGATAAGGCCCATCGAGGGACACAGGCACCCGCCGGTCGCCAGGAGCGAGTCGTCCGGAGAGCGAAGCGGCTCGGGACCCAGGAGGTTTTGCAGCGTGTCGGTCAGGATTTCCTGCGGCGGGACGCGCAGAAGGTCGCGTTCTGCCAATTGCACGCCGATGACCAGTCCCAGGACCGCGATGAGGAGCGGAAGTCGGTACCGTGCGAGAATTGCGAGGTATCGCCGCACGGCGGGAGGCATTGGCGCTACCGCCGTCCGAACAGGCGTTCGATGTCGGCCAGCTTCAGCTCGACATAAGTGGGCCGCCCGTGATTGCACTGGCCGGAATGGGGGGTGGCCTCCATCTCGCGCAGGAGCGCGTTCATCTCATCGACCGTCAGGCGGCGTCCGGCGCGCACCGAGCCGTGACAGGCCATGGTGCCGCAGACCGTTTCCAGCCGCTCTTTGAGTGCAAAGCCGCCGCCCAATGCCGCCAGTTCGTCGGCGAGGTCGCGCACCAGCCCCTGCACGTCGATTTCGCCCAGCATGGCGGGGGTTTCGCGGACGACGACGGCACCCGGTCCGAAGGCTTCCAGCACCAGCCCCATCTCGGCCAGTTCCGGCGCCCGGTCCGCAAGCCGTGCCGCGGCGGCTTCGCCCAGTTCGACGACTTCCGGCAGCAGCAGCCCTTGCCGCGGCACGCCCTGGGTTGCCATGTCGCGCTTCATCCGTTCGTAGACCAGCCGTTCATGGGCGGCGTGCTGGTCCACGATGACGATGCCATCGCGGGTCTGCGCGACGACATAGGTGGCGTGAAGCTGCGCGCGCGCGGTGCCCAGCGGCTGGTCGGCCGGCGGGGTCTCGGCATCTTCCGCTGCCATCGCCGCGGCGGGCGCATAGGGCGCCTGGAAGGCCGCCGCCGCCTCGGCCATGCCGCGTGGCGGCGGCGAGGGGCGGTAGGCATAGGCGGGCTGCCGGAACGGCGCCTGCGGCAGGGGCAGGCCGGGCGCCGCCGCCGGTCGCACGGCCCCCAGTGCCGCGGCGGAGATGCTTGTCGAGGCGCGGTGCCCTGCGGCTGCGAGCGCGTGCTTGAGCGCTCCGACGATCAGGCCGCGCACCAGGCCGGGATCGCGGAAGCGCACTTCGGCCTTGGCGGGGTGGACGTTCACGTCGACGGCGCGGTCCGGCACCTCCAGGTAGAGCGCCAGCAGCGGATGACGGTCGCGGGCGAGAAAGTCGGCATAGGCGCCCCGCACTGCGCCGGCCAGCAGCTTGTCGCGGACGGGGCGGCCGTTGACGAACAGGAACTGCTGGCGGGCGGATGCCCGGTTCAGGGTCGGCAATCCGGCATAGCCGGTCAGGCGTATCTCTTCGCGCGTGGCGTCGATGACCAGCGCATTCTCCGCGAATTCGCGCCCCATGATCTCGGACAGCCGCGACAGCCGGGCATCGAGCAGGTCGCCTTGGCTTGCCCTGGCATCCAGCCGGACCCGGCCATCGGCGGTCAGCAGAAAGGCGACGGCGGGAAAGGCCATCGCAAGGCGTTCCAGCGTGTCGACGATCTGGTCGGTCTCCGCCCGGTCGCCGCGCAGGAACTTCAGGCGGGCCGGGGTGGCGTAGAACAGGTCGCGCACTTCGACCCGCGTCCCGCGGGATAGCGCGGCCGGCGCCGGTCCCGAGGTGACGCCGCCCTCAAGCTGGATTTGAAAGGCCGCGTCCGTTCCCTCGGCACGGCTCATGATCGCCATGCGGCTGACTGCGCCGATGGAGGGCAGGGCCTCGCCCCGGAAACCCAGCGAGGCGATGGCGAGCAGGTCGTCGGAGGGCAGCTTGGAGGTTGCGTGGCGTTCGACAGCGAGCGCGAGTTCCTCCGCCGTCATGCCGCGTCCGTCATCGGCGACCGCGATCAGCGACTTGCCGCCGTCGCGGACGGCGACTTCGATGTGGGTCGCCCCGGCGTCGACGCTGTTCTCGACCAGTTCCTTCACCGCCGAGGCGGGGCGCTCGATAACCTCGCCCGCCGCGATCCGGTTGACGACCGTTTCGGGCAGGCGGCGGATCGTCATTGCCGGCCGCGCATCGCGTCGAGGTGGCGGCGTGCCAGCACTTTGCCCTCTTCGACGGCGGGCTGGTCGAACGGATCGACGCCGAGCAGATGGGCGGCGAGGATCGTCTCCAGCATGAAATGCATCATCAACGCGCCCAGCGACGCTTCGTCGACGGTCGCCAGCGTCATCACCCGCACCGGCCGGCCGCGCGCGGTCAGCGTCTCGGCCGTGGCGCGCTGGCAGGCGTCCATCAGGTCGCCCAGCGTCCGGCCCTGCAGATAGCCCAGCGCGGGATCGTTCATGAGGGCGGAATCGGCGGGTTCGCCCGCTCCGGCCATCGGGCCCATCACCAGGGTGAACAGCTTGTCGGCAGGCCCGTCGAGGTAAAGTTGAAGCTGGCTGTGCTGGTCGATGGTGCCGATGGCGTCGACCGGCGTGGTGCCGTTGCCGCCCTTGCCCAGGCTCTCGGCCCAAAGCTGGCGGTACCAGCGCGCGAAAGGCGCCAGCCGGTCCACATAGGGCATCAGCACGCTCATCGGCGCGCCCTTGTCGCGGGCGAATCCCACCGCGAGCGCAGCACCGACGGCCGGCGCGGCTTCGGCGGGCTTGGACGCGTCGAGCACGGATTTCAGTACCTCGCCGGCACCGGCGCGCACGGCCGGCGCGTCCATGCCCGCGATCATCGCCGGCAGCATGCCCGTGACCGAGAGGACGGAGTAGCGGCCGCCCACCTTCGGATCGTGCTCCAGGATTTCGATCCCGAAACGGCGGGCGATGCGCGCCAGCGGGTTGTCGGTCGGTTCCGTCACCGCCACCACATGCCGCGCGAGCGCTGCCTCGCCCAGCGCAGACCGCAACCAGGCCAGAGCGACGGCAAGTTGCAGCATGGTCTCGGCGGTCGAGCCGGATTTCGAGACGGCGAGCACGCCGGTACGCGCGGGATCGAGCGCGGCGAACAGCGCTTGAAAGCTGTGCGGATCGACATTGTCCATGAAATGCAGCCGCGGCGCGCCGGGCCGGGGGCCCCAGCCGGCATCGGCCAGAACGGTCAGGCTGCGGCCGCCGAGGCTCGATCCGCCGGTGCCGAGCACGACCACATCGGCGAAGCGCGCGCGGCACCGTTCGGCCACGGCCTGCATCGGCGCAAGATCGTCGCGCCGGTCGGGCAGCCGCAGCAACGGAAGGCTGCCATCGGCCTGCCAGACGCGCAGCCGTTCGACGGCCGGCGCGAGGTCCGCCGTCAGCGCGTCCAGGCGGGCCCGGTCGAGGCCATGGGCTCCGACGGTCTCCGCAAGGCAGGCGTGGACATCTTGGGTATAGCGCATGGGCTTGAACTCCAAGGCATAATGACGCGTCATGGCGGCGGGGGCAAAGGGATCGACGGGTAACGTTACAGTGAACTAAACGTTTCCCCCGGTTCGCGGTTCAGCCGCCGATATCCGGGGTCGGGGCCGTGGCCTTTACATCCTTCGGTTTGCCCACCACGACGAAGGTCAGGGCATCGGGGTCGAGCAGCCGGCGCGCGACCCGGTGGATGTCCTGGCGGGTGACCGCCTCGATATACCCATTGCGTTTGTCGAGGAAGTCGATACCGAGGTCGAAGAACTGCATGCTGACCAGCGTCCGCGCCACGCTGTCGGTGCTGGTGAAGCCAAGCGGGAAAGACCCGGTGATATAGCGCTTGGCATCCTCCAGTTCCGCGTCGGTCACGCCCTGTTCGCGGATGCGCCGCCACTCCGTACGGATCAGCGCGATCGATTCGGCGATCCCTTCATTCGCGGTGGCGACGCTGCCGGTGATCAGCGCCGCGCCCTCCAGCGGGTGCAACGAGGTGTTGATCGAATAGGCGAGCCCGCGGGCCTCGCGCACTTCGGCATTCAGGCGCGAGGTGAACCCGCCGCCGCCCAGGCTAGGGTTCAGCACCGGCGCGACAGAATAGTCGGGATCGCGGCGGGCGATGCCGGGCGGGCTGACAAGGGCGACGCGCGGCGGCACGTCCTGCTCGGCGACGAAGGGCGCCCCTGCCGCCGCGATCTTGGCGGTCGGCACGCCCGG
>JBFWNZ010000057.1:0-15138 GCA_050250795.1 Alphaproteobacteria bacterium
GTGGTGCAGCGCCTGCGCCCCGAGGCCGGCGAGCCGGGCGAGATCGTCGACCTGGCGGGACAGGTGCTGGGGCGGCATCAGGGCATCATCCATTACACGGTCGGGCAGCGCCGCGGCCTCGGCATCGGCGGACGCAGCGAGGAGACCGAGCCGCTCTATGTCGTGCGGCTGGACGCGGCGGCGCGGCGCGTGGTGGTCGGTCCGCGCGCGGCGCTGGGCAAGCCGGGGGTTCGGATCGCCGAGGTCAACTGGCTGGGCGCGCCGCCCGCCGGCCCCGTGCCGGTGCAGGTCAAGCTGCGCTCGGCGATGGCGCCGGTGGCAGCATCGCTGGACCTGGACGGGCGGGGCGGCGGCAGGGTCGTCTTCGACGAGCCGCAGTTCGGCGTGGCGCCGGGGCAGGCCTGCGTCGCCTATGACGGCGACCGCATGCTGGGCGGCGGCTGGATCGCGGCGGAACCGGCGCAGGCGGCGGCCTGACCCGCGGGTTCACGAGCCGATCACGCCGCCATCCTCCTTGGCGATGACCACCGTCGCCGACCGTGGATAGCGGCCGCCGCCATCCGGCCAATGGCTTGCGAGGCGGCCGGCAGCGAAATCCTCGGGCGTCGTCGTGGCGCCGGGATGCTGGATATTCACGAACATGGTGCGGCCGTCCGGCGTCATGGCGATACCGGTGATCTCCTGTCCGACCGGCCCGACCAGGAAGCGCCGGACATCGCCGGTGCCGGGATCGGCGGCCAGCATCTGGTTGTTGCCGAAGGCGGCGTTGACGCCCTTGTACATGTCGCTCTCGCCGATATCGGTCTGAATCCACAGACGCCCCTGCGGGTCGAACCACAGCCCGTCCGGAGAGCCGAAGGCGGCCTCCGGCCCGAGCGGCCGGCCATCGGGGCCGCGGCCTGATTCGGCATCGCCGCCGAGCAGGAAGATCGACCAGTCGAAGCGGGTGGCGGCATGGTCGCCGCCGGCCTCGGCCCAGCGCAGCACATGGCCGAAGACGTTGTTCGCGCGCGGGTTGGCGGCGTCCGTCTGGGCGGCGGTGCGGCGGGTGTTGTTGGTCAGCGCGAAATAGACCATGCCGGTGCGGGGATCGACCGCCCCCCATTCCGGCCGGTCCATCTTCGTCGCGCCGACCCGGTCGGCCGCGCTGCGGGCATTGACCAGGATGTCGGCCTGGCTGGCGAAGCCGTTCTCGGGCGTGAGGCCTCCCTGGCCGAAGACCAGCGGCAGCCAGGTGCCGGTGCCGTCGGGATCGAAGCGGGCGACGTAGAGGGTCATGTCGTCGAGCAGGCTGCCATCGGCGGTGGCGGGATCGTAGGGCCGGTTGCCGACCGCCTTGTAGATATGCTCGAAGCGGGCATCGTCGCCGGAATAGCAGACCACGGGCCGGCCGGGCACCGCCGGGGCGAAGACGATGCCTTCATGGCCGAAGCGGCCGAGGGCCGTGCGCTTGACCGGCATCGCGTCGGGATCGAAGGGGTCGATCTCGACCATCCAGCCGAAGCCGTTGGGTTCGTTTCGGTAGTCCTCGGCCGGACCGTTGCCGGTCGCCGAGGCGTCGAAGCGCGCGAAGGCGTCGCCGCCGCCGGCGACCCGCTCCCAGCGATAGCGCGAGGCCTCGGTCGGCACGCCGTAGCGCCGCTGCTCGCGCGGCAGGTCGGGCTTGCCGTCGCGCCGGTCGCCGTTGCGGAAGTAGCCGGCCCAGTTCTCCTCGGCCGTCAGATAGGTGTTCCAGGGCGTGGCGCCGCCGGCGCAGTTGTTCAGCGTGCCGCGCACGCGCGTGCCGTCCGGGCTGTAGCGCGTGTGCAGGAAGGCGGTGCCGGCGACCGGGCCGGAAAAACGTGCCGGAGTGAGGCCGGTGACGCGGCGGTTGCGCGGGTCGCGCTGCACCGTCCACAGCCCGTCGAGGCCGCGGGCGACCCGCACCACGCTGACGCCATGGGCATTGATCTCCTTCAGCGCCTGCTCCGGCGCGCGCGCGTCCCTCGGTCCGGGGACGTCGTCGCCGTCGAGGGCGCTGCCCGCGGCCGCGGCATGAAGCAGCCGCGGCTCGACATATTCGTGATTGATCACGAGGAAGCCGTCGGTCGAACTGCCGTCGATGGGGAAGAAATGCATGCCGTCATGGTGCATGCCCATCTGCATGGCCTGTTCGGCGCCGCTGTTGTCCGGGCGGAAGCGCGGATAGGTGCCGGCGATCGGCTCGCCCCAGGGCACCAGCACCTGCATCCGGTAGCCGGGCGGAACCGTGACGGTGTCGGCGACGCCGGTCGCCACCGCGCGGAAGCCCAGCAGCGACGCGGCCTGGGCCCGGCGCCGGCCGAGCCCGGCCACGGGAAGGGCCGTGCAGAACAGGGCCGCCAGCGTGCCGGCCAGGCCGCGCCCCAGCAGGCGCCGCCGGTCGAGCATCGAGGCGAGGACGGCCTCGAAGGCCGGGGCGGGGGCCTCGGCAGGCACGGATGCCGTCGGTGTCCGGCGTCCTGGTTGGCGGCGTTCGGGCTTCGGCATCGGATGCTCCTGCTGTGTGCGCGGCCTTCCTACGCCGAACCCCGGAAGCGGCGATGGCGGAACGGTGACAGATTGAAGATAGGACGCGCCGGCGCCGGGGCGCGGCCATGCTTGACAGGCCGACGGCCGGGCCTTATCTGCTACGCACCCTGAGGCGGAGTAGCTCAGTTGGTTAGAGCAGCGGAATCATAATCCGCGTGTCGGGGGTTCAAGTCCCTCCTCCGCTACCAACTTCAGCATAAGAGCGGGGTCGGGTGTTCTATGCCCGTTCGCTAAGGCCAGTATGCTGACAAGGGCGCCGTGGAGTTCTATTCGTAGTTCTCCACGGCGCTCGCCAGCATGCAGCACAATTCGGTCAATCATCGAGCGCAGGATGGCCATGGACTCGGTACGTGTATCCGGAGCGTTTAGCGCCGTCTGGAGATCCCCGATTATCTTGCGATAGCGTTCAGGCAGGTTCGGGTGAATTTCCAGCACCCGGTCGTCGTCGGCCGACGCGATATCCGCCTTCAGAGCAACCTGCCGGGCTTCAAGGTCCCGTAGTCGGGCCATGAGGTTGACTGCATCGCCGCCCGTCTCGATGGCTTCGACGATACGGCCGATCCTGGCCGTGACATCCCGCAGTTCCTTGACCGCCGAGTCGCGCAGTCGGCCCTTCTCCGCCTTCCGCCGCCGCGCTTCAGCGTGATACTCCCGAACGAATTCGGCAATTGCTTCAGGCCGCAGCAGGTGTTCGCGCATGCCTGCGAGGACGCGGTCTTCCAGCTTTCGGATTGAAATGGTCCGGTTGTTATCGCAGGTGCCGGATTCCCGGTGCGCGACGCAGCCCATCCGATCAGAGCCAATCACTGTATAGGATCCGCCGCAGCGGCCACAGAAGGCGAGGCCTGACAGCAGCCGGCGCGGCCGGCGGCGATCGCGCAGCGGCTTGTGGGCCTGACGTGTCTTGATCTCCTGGCAGCGATCCCATGTATCCTGGGACACGATGCGCAGGTCGGGCGCTTCCACAACTACCCAATCCCGTGGGGGATTCGGCCGCGACAGGCGCTTACCCGTCTCCGGATCGCGGACCATGCGGACCCTGTTGTAGATCAGGAAACCTGCATACGCCTCGTTGTAGAGGAAGCCGTGGCGGCGCTGGCGGTTGCCACTGATCGTGCTCGTCCACCAGGGCCCGCCGGTCGGGCCGGGGACACCATCGCGGTTCAGGCTGGTGGCGATGGTGCGTGCTGCTGCACCGCCGGCATACTCGTCGAAGATGCGCCGCACGATGGCGGCTTGTTCCGGATTGATCCGTCGTTTGCCGCGCACCAAGTTCCCGTCTGCATCCAGCTCCCGGACCACGTCATAGCCGTAGGAAAGCCCCCCAGGGGAGAACCCGGCAGCGATGCGGCCGCGCTGGCCGCGCCTGATTTTGTCTGCAAGATGCTTCAGGTAAAGCGCATTCATGGTGCCGGCCATGCCGACATGCAGTTCTGATATCTCTCCTTCGCTCAGAGACAGGATTGGCACATCGGCGTGGCGCAGCCGCTTGAAGATGCTCGCAGTGTCCTCCTGGTCCCGCGACAGGCGATCCAGTGCTTCAGTCAGCACGATTTCGAAACGCCGGTCGCGGGCGTCCGCCAGAAGCCTCTGGAGACTGGGTCGCGAAGCGGCGTGCGAGCCGGAAAGGGCGTAGTCAGCGTAGACGTCGATGATTTGGTGTCCGTCGCGATCGGCACGCTCGCGACACATCCGCACCTGATCCTCGATTGATTGAGCGGATTGCAGATCGCTGGAATAGCGCGCGTAGATAGCGGCCCGCATTGCCTACTCCTGATCAGCCGCCGACTGCGGATCGTCCTGACACGGGGCAGCTTCACGTATCGCCATATCTTGCGCCACGGCTAGCCTCGCCAGCAAGCGCACAAGCGCCATAGTTGGATCCTCCTGCGCACCTAGCAACTTCCGGACATCGCGGTCAGAGGTATCCATTGGCGTCGGTCAGAGGGCAGTGGCCCCTTTCGTACCTCCTGGACAGGCAGAACAATCGGCAAAAAGCCAATTCAGAATCCCAACCCGGCTATTGCCCCTGAAACGGTGCCCAATCAGGGGACCCGCGTGCAGTAGCCCGATGCCCCGGGCTGAAGCATTGGGGGAGGACACATGGGAGAGACCGGGCATGCTTTCGCGGCCGACCGCTGTCGGTTGGACATGTGACGATCCTCAGAAGTGGGGGAGGGAGCCTGTATCTCCCGCAACTTAGCAAGCGCGCGGGGAGGGCCGCTCAGACAAGGTCAAGCCTGTCCATTTGGATAACCAATCTCCCCCATTCCTGATGGGCGATTGGTATATCAATGCGGGAAGCCCCAGCCGCCTCGTCAGGTACAAAACGTTAAATGACAGTCAGCGAGCGCGCCGCAATGCAGAGACGCATGCGGCACGAAAAAGGCCCGCACCCAGATGAGATGCGAACTTTTTTAGGATGCCAACAGTGTGTCAAATTTTTTCCGCAATGTCAACTGCTGTTGCAGTGCCGCTTTTTCTCTGGCCCCAGCCGGCATGTTGCATGCCGAGATGACGGCTTCCCCTGGCGCCCGACTCCGACTAGCGGGACCAGGTCGAGTGATCGCCTTCGATCTGGACGCCGATCCAGTTCACGATGGGGTTAGCCAGGAGGCATGAGGCTTCAAGAGGGTTTCATGAGGGTTTTGCGAAAACCATCATGGCAAATAATCTCTTTAATATCATATGCATACATCATGGTCATGAGGGTTATGATAGTTTTAGTCAACCTCTACGCACGCGCGCGCCCATACGCGCCCATACGCGGCGGCCAAACAAACCCTCATAACCCTCATAACCCTCATAGAGGTCTGATTCAAAGCCACTTTTTGCCCATGATAGTTTATGAGGGTTATGAGGGTTTGCTACTATGTATTGTATTTCTTTCTCTTCCATTACCGTTCTGATTTTGACACGTCTCATGTGCCCTTCCCCCATTGCGACAGCACGAGGGCATCAGGCTGCCGCATGTGAGTCCCGAGCGCATATCGGCGCTGCAATGTAGGGACCTATGCGGCACAAAAAAGGCCCGCACCCAGATGAGATGCGAGCCTTTTTAGGATGCGAACAGGCTGTCAAATTTTTTCCGCAATGTCAAACAGCCGTTGGATCACCGCTATTGCTCGAACCTCAAGCCGGCACGCTGCATGCCGAGTTGACGGCTTCCTCCGGCGCCCGACTCTGCCGAGCGGGACCAGTTTGCGTCATGGGCTTCGACCCGAACGCCGATCCAACTCACGATGGGGTTAGCCAAGGAGGCATGAGGGTTTCAAGAGGGTTTCAGGAGGGTTTTGTGAAAACCCTCCTGGTAAATAATGGTTTAATTTCATATGCATGCCTCATGGTGGCCTGCTGCCGGTTTCGTGGACACGAAGATAAGATCGTGACCATGGAACTGGAGAGTGGATATGACGAGACGGAAGTTCAGCCGCGAGTTCAAAGTCGAGGCCGTCAGGCTGGTGACGGATCGAGGTGTTGCGGTGGCACAGGCGGCGCGTGACCTCGATGTTGCGGATAGCGTGCTGCGGCGGTGGATGCGGGAGCTGACGGCAGCGCCTGTGGCGGCCTTTCCCGGGAACGGGCAGATGCGGGCCGATCTGGCCGAGATCGCGGCGCTGAAGAAAGAGGTCGCCCGGCTTCGGGCGGAGCGTGACATCCTGAAGAAGGCGGCAGCTTTTTTCGCGCGCGAGGCGATATGAGGTTCGCCTTCATTGCCAAGCACCGCCACATCTGGCCGGTCAGCTGGCTGTGCGAGGTGCTGGAGGTTTCGCGTTCCGGCTTTCACGCCTGGCTCAGTCGTCCGACCAGCATCCGCGAGATCCATGATGCCAAGCTCGTCCTGGCGATCGAGACGAGCTTCAAGGCCAGCGACAGGACCTATGGCGCCCGTCGCATCTGGCGGGATGTGCTTGAGGAGGGCTTGGCCTGCGGGCTTCACCGGATCGAGCGACTGATGCGGCTGAATGCTCTGAGGGCGCGGCCCAGACGCCGCGGCAAGCCCAGGGACGATGGGGAACGGTCGGTGATCGCGGACAACATCCTGGACCGGGACTTCCAGGCAGCGCGGCCGAACCAGAAGTGGCTGGCCGACTTTACCTACATCTGGACCGCAGAAGGCTGGCTGTATGTCGCAGTCGTACTGGACTTGTTCTCCCGCCGTGTGGTCGGCTGGTCCATGAAGGCCGACCGGGATGCGTCACTGGTCATGGACGCCTTGATGATGGCCGTCTGGCGACGTGGGAAGGCCGATGCCCTGCTCCATCATTCGGATCAGGGATCGCAATACACCAGTGAGCAGTTCCAGCGCCTGCTGGCCGACAACGCGATCACCTGCTCGATGAGCAGGGCCGGCAATGTCTGGGATAACTCCGCGATGGAGAGCTTCTTTTCATCGCTGAAGACGGAGCGCATTGCCCGCAAGGTCTACCGCACCCGCGATGAGGCCAGGGCCAATGTCTTCGATTACATCGAGCGCTTCTACAATCCGAGAAGACGCCATTCGAAGCTGGGCTACCTCAGCCCCATGGCATTCGAGGCCCAAGCCATGCAAACCTAACCAAGCGTCCACGAAACCGGCAGCAGGCCACTCCTCGTGGGTGGCGGTGTGATCTGATTCTCTTGTCGAAGGGACGGCATGGGGGAGCGGACGATGCGGGGCGAGGATGGCCGAAGCGGCAGCTTGTTCAGCTACGTGGACCTGGAGGCTCGGGTTCCGGCGTCGCACCCTCTACGGACCATTCGAAGCCTCGCTGACGAAGCGCTGGCCGGGTTGTCGGCGGCGTTGCGGGGGCTTTACTCGCACACTGGTCGGCCGGGCATCGCCCCGGAACGTCTGCTGAGAGCGTTGCTGTTGCAGGCGTTCTATTCGATCCGCTCCGAACGTCGGCTGATGGCCGAGTTGGAGTACAACCTGCTCTACCGCTGGTTTGTTGGCCTCGGCATCGACGACCCGGTGTGGGACGCGACGGTGTTCTGCAAGAACCGCGACCGGCTACTGGCGGGCGAGGTGGCGCGGCGCTTCCTCGCCTCGGTGTTGGCCTTGCCGCAGGTAAAGCGGCTTCTGTCGGACGAGCACTTCTCAGTTGACGGCACGCTGATCGAGGCCTGGGCCTCGGTCAAGAGCTACCGGCCACGCGACGGATTGGACGGCGATGGCGGTTCCGGCGGCGGTGGGGGCAACGCCGAACGCGACTTCCATGGCGAGACCTGGTCGAACGAGACCCACCGCTCGACCACCGACGCCGATGCCCGGCTCTACCGCCAGGGCCGGAACAAGGAAGCCCGGCTCTGCTATCTCGGCCACGCGCTGATGGAGAACCGCAACGGCCTGGTGGTGGATGGGCTGGTCAGCCGGGCGACCGGCGAGGCTGAGCGGCTGGCGGCCGAGGCGATGCTGCTGCGTCGGCGGAACCGGCATCGACGGATCACGCTCGGCGCCGACAAGGCCTATGACGCCGCCGACTTCGTCGCCACCTGCAAAAGCGTCTGGGTGACGCCGCATGTGGCGCGCAACACATCGCGGCGGCGCTCCAACATCCCCGCCGACGTTGCCGGAAGCGGCGGCTACGCCGCCAGTCAGAAGCTGCGCAAGCGCATCGAGGAAGTATTCGGCTGGGTGAAGACAATCGCTGGTCAGGAAAAGACCCGCCACCGCGGCCTGGACAGGGTCGATTGGCAGTTCACCCTGGCGCTGGCCGCCTACAACCTGATCCGAATACCCAGGCTGCTGGCGGCGCCGACATGACCGCCTTCACCGAGCAGCCCAACAGACCGGGTCTTCCTGCCGCCGTTCAAAGGAAATCCGCAGGCCAGACCCGATCCAACGTCGCGCGCCACCCAGCCGAACTTGAATCGTTCACATCGACCAGTTTTTCAGCAAGCTGCTAAGTCCGCGCGCACTTAGAAGGTCAACCAAAGTCAACCTGGTCAACTTGGTCAACCTTGTTTGAAAGGGATACAACTACCGCGTTCCCGCCGCCCCGCCACCCGCGTTCAAGACGAGCCGGAAAGGACCCTGATGCGGCTCAGTCTGTGAATCGGCGCCGAACCATAACCCCGGCTGCCATACCTTCAATCCCCGTATTCTGCGATATCGGGTTCATAAAAACGGGTCGTTATATCCGCGACTTCGCCAGCGATATGGCTGCCTTGGCCAGCGTCAGCCGAAAACTCTCGGCATGCTGTGCGCAATCGATCCGGGTAGACGATATTTCAGCCGAGCTGACGAAGATCCAGCACAGAAGCGCCTCGCGCTGGACATTTCTCGGTTTCTCGAGTGGTTAAATGACAATTGAACATACGAAGCGAAATGACCGCCGCTGCTCATTCCCAATTCATTATATAATCGCCAAACTCGCTGTGCTACACATCGGAGTGTTGATCCATTCTACTCGATAGGAGATTTTATGCCCCGTAAGGCTGATCAAACGGTCAACGAATCCTCACTGAGCAAGGGTCAGATGCGGAAGTTGACAGCGCTGCGCAAATCTCTGGGCGACGCGATCGCCGACAAGGCTTTTACAGCGTGGATAGAAACTGTTGGCACGCATGAAGCCGTGTCCCAGGACCCTGGGGCAGACACGATTTTGGACTTACTCGCGCCCAAGGTTCTGGCCGGTGAGATTAAGATACCGCGCGGAGGCTACATCATTCGCCGTGGTCATGGTCGGGTGATCGTCGAACGCGCGAGCTGAGGTCTGTGCTGCGTAAGCCTCTCGCACCCAGTATGTTGGGGTGGCTTACGTCAGCGCGTTTGCCATAGCCATAACGGGTGCCTAGTCATACCAGTTCTTAGGGGGAGAGCGAAGGGGGTCGCTCTTCCCCTTACTTATGGGGAAAAGTGAATTTTGCCATGAGTGCGGTGGCTAGTCATCTTCCATAGCTCTTCTCTACAGGAGCGGGAGTGGAAGATCCGTGTTTCTGAAGGTCACCGGTTCGAATTTGGCAGGGGCGCTATCACCTATTTATGATCGCAAGCCCACCTTGAGCCTTGATTCTGTCTGGGAAAACTAAGTGTTTGAAACCCCGGGTTTCGGCCGTACTCCAATGCCTCAAGGAAAGCCAGTCTTAGGATTGTTTTTCTCTCCACAAGATCGCCATTTCGCTGGATGCTTCGAGGGCTTGAAAGAAACGAAAGCGCGAGTTTTAACAACTCCTCCCGTATCAGTCTGGGTTTTCCGCTCGCCGCCAGATTTCCTGACAGGGAGCATTCTCTCGCTCTAGATTTTTTGCGCGCTATCAGGCGCGCTTCTATCTCTATTTCAAGCCGGACTTCAAGGGTTTCTCTGTCTTTCTAGCCTGCAAGCCGCATGTTCCAAGCGTCCTGAAACATCGCCATAACGACCTTAAACAGCTCGGTGACGGAGCAACTCTGCGCGGATTGGATGCGGGCCGATCAAGCGATCAAGTGGCTTACCGCGCCCCCTAACCCCCCCCACCCCGCAGGGTTTGGAGACTTGCCTCTGTAGCGGGCGATTGATTCCGGGTTTGGGGATACTTGATTCCGGAGCACAAAAAAGCGCGACGCGTATGCCGATGAGAACCTTCTTATAGGCGTCCGAAAGCAGTCCGAGAAGCCTCTGGGAGCCGCAGCTCCAGCGTGACGCTCCACCCCCGCTGACGATCAGCTCCGGCGCAACCTTGGCCGTGCCGTGGCCGCGAGGGTAAAGGTGGTTTCGACCGCCTCGACGTCGAAGCCGGCGAAGGTGTCGCGGACCGCCGTTGTCCTGTTCCTGCTGTCGATCCGTCGCGCCGGTGAGCCCGTCGGCCGAATGGCGGAACGCCTCGAAACTGCGGAGAAGTCCAATGATGTTCAATGCCGGATGCTGGACGCTGCGGCTCGCCGCCCTCGCGATCGTGACGAACTGGCTGAGCGGCTGCGCGACGAGCGCTTCTGAATCGAGGATCGTCACCGTTTGCCCACCCGTGGTCGAATACAGCCGCGAGTTCCAGGCGCGTGCAGCCGACGAGCTTGATCTTCTTCCGGAGGAATCGGCGATCGCCGAGATGCTGAGCGATTATGCCGTGATGCGGGCTCAGGTTCGGGCGTGCAGAACGGCTGGTGATTAAGGCGTTCGCAGCGCTGGCTCATTTTCCGGAAAGTGTCTCCAGCACGGGACAATCGGGCACCTCGTCGCCGGAACACCACGCCGCGGTTGATGCCAGAACCTTCTCGATACGTTTGAGATCGGCGATTTTGGCGCGCACATTGGCAAGGTGACGCTCAGTCCGTTCCTTCACCTCGGCGCAGGTCTGTGTTCCACTGTCCACCAAACCAAGGAGACCCCGGATTTCGTCGATGGAGAAGCCCAGTTCGCGCGCGCGCAGGATGAAGCACAGCCGCGAGACATGGTCCTCGTCATAGACCCGGTAGCCAGCCGCGGTGCGGGGAGGGGCGGGTAGCATGCCGATCTTCTCGTAATAGCGGATGGTCTCGAGGTTGCAGCCCGTACGCCGCGCTAGCTCGGCCCGCTGCAAACCCTTCCCAATAACGTGATCGGCCATTTCCTCGAAACCTCTTGAGCCTGTAGTTACTACAGACTTTACCTTAAATCAGAACAAGGGCGAGGACGCATGACTCTCACACGAGCGGAAACAGAGGCACTTCAGTCTGATGACGCTGTAGACCGGAAGAAAAGCTGGTTTGCCGCAGGGGGCGTCATCGGCGCCGTTCTGGCCTCGACCTGCTGCATCGCGCCGCTCGCTCTCTTGATGCTGGGCGTGTCCGGCGCGTGGATCGGCACCCTGACGGCGCTGGAACCCTACAAGCCGTACTTCGCAGCGGTGGCGCTGATCTTTATCGGGCTCGGCTTCCGGCAGGTTTATTTCAAGGCCAAGCCCGCCTGTGTCGATGGATCGTACTGCGCCAAGCCGCAATCCACCCTCATCACCAAGACCGCACTCTGGCTGGCGACCGCTCTGGTCCTTCTGGCCCTGACGATCAACTGGTGGGCGCCACTCTTCTACTAAGGAGCAATCGATATGAAACGACCTCTTATTCTCGCTGCCGTACTGTTCGCCGTGGGCGGCTTCGGCGCCCTGAGCCTGACGGCTATCCCGTCCGTTTCCGCCCAGACCGCCGCCACCCAGGTCGCCGCCGTGCAGCCGGCGATCTTCGCGGTCGAAAACATGACCTGCGCGCTCTGCCCGGTCACGGTCAAGAAGGCGATGGAGCAGGTCGACGGGGTGCGATCGGTCGAGATCGACTTCGCGGCCAAGACGGCGACCGTTGCCTTCGATCCGTCGGTCACAAGCATCGAGGCCATTGCCGCGGCCTCGACCGATGCAGGCTACCCCGCCTCGGTCAGGGGTTAGGCCGGAGCCGATGAAGGACGTCACCATCCTGAAGACGGGCATCGCCGGCTCGGTTATCGCCGCCATCTGCTGAGCAACGCCGGTCTTGGTGATCGCGCTGGGCGCCATTGGGCTGTCGTCCTCGCTCGGCTGGATCGACTATGTGCTAGTCCCCGCACTCGCGGTCTTTCTGGCGATGACAGCCTATGGCCTCTGGCGGTGGCAGCGGCCTGTTGCGCAGACGAAACGCAAACCACCAAGGAAAGCGCCTGACATGGGCGATTGCTGCACGACCGACGGAAAGAAGAAGAACGCCTACGACCTCGCCGTCATCGGCGCGGGCTCGGCAGGCTTTTCCGCCGCCATTACGGCGGCCGAGAAAGGAGCGAGCGTCGCCCTGATCGGCCACGGCAGCATCGGCGGGACCTGCGTCAATGTCGGCTGCGTGCCGTCGAAGACCATGATCCGCGCCGCCGAGGCGCTGCATGGGGCGCGGTCGGCAAGCCGCTTTCCCGGCATCTTCGGCGACGCGCAGGTGGACGACTGGCAAAGTCTGATCGCCGCCAAGGACGACCTCGTTACCACCCTTCGGCACAGGAAATATGCCGACCTGCTGCCCGAGTATGATGGGATTGCCTATCTGAAAGGCGCGGCGCGGTTAAACGGCGCCGGCGTGCTCGTCGAAGGCGGCCCTGTCGCCGCCGGGAAGATCATCATTGCCACGGGCGGACGACCTGCCGTGCCGCCGATTCCCGGCATCGAGAGCGTGGCCTACCTGACCAGCACGACGCTGCTGGAACTGGAGACGCTGCCCAGGAGCCTCATCGTCATCGGCGGTGGCTACATCGGCACCGAACTTGCCCAGATGATGGCGCGCATGGGCGTTGCCGTGACCGTCGTCTGCCGCTCGCGATTGCTGCCGCAGGTGGAACCGGAAGTCTCCGAAGCCCTGGCGACGGTCTTCCATGCCGAGGGGATCACGCTCCATTGCGGCATCGCCTACGATGCCTGCCGTGAAGACGAGACAGGCGTAACCGTTTGCGTCAAGCGGGGCGGTGAGCCCATCGAGCTCAAGGCGGAGCGGCTCCTGATCGCCACGGGGCGCACGGCTAATACCGAAGCCCTCGGCCTGGCGGAGGCCGGCGTCGCGCAGGACACACGCGGCGCCATCGTGGTCGATGACTGCATGCGCACCTCGAAAGCCGGCGTCTACGCGGCAGGCGACGTGACGGACCGCGACCAGTTCGTCTACATGGCGGCCTATGGGGCCAAGCTGGCCACGCTCAATGCGCTTAACGGCGACAGCCTCGCCTACGACAACGGCGCCATGCCCTGGGTGGTGTTCACCGACCCGCAGGTGGCGGGCGTGGGTCAGAGCGAGGCGGCAGCGAAGACTGCCGGCCATGAGGTCAAGACTTCCATCGTGCCGCTCGACCAAGTTCCGCGTGCGCTGGCCGCCCGCGACACACGCGGGCTCATCAAGCTGATGGCAGATGCGAAGAGCGACCGCCTGCTTGGCGGCCAGATCCTTGCACCCGAGGGCGCAGACAGCATCCAGACGCTGGCCATGGCGCTCAAGTTCGGCATGACCGCAAAGGCACTTGGTGAGACGATCTTCCCCTATCTCACCACGGTCGAAGGGCTGAAGCTCGCCGCCCAGACCTTCGACAAGGACGTGGCCAAGCTCTCCTGCTGCGCGGGGTAAGGTCGCCAACGGGGTCTGCGACGCCTTGAAGCTCGACAGTATGTCACCTTTGGACTAAGTATCCCGAAATGCAAAAGTTTGCTCGCACCCTGGTCATGTTCGTCCTCGCCGCATTTGCGGCGGGGTCGGTTGTGCATGTTGCGAGCGCGACGACCATGTCGGTGAAAATGGCGCTGAGCGACACCGGTGCCATGGACATGTCGGACTGCGAAGGCTGTGGCTCAAGCGGCGGTGACGGCGACGGTGGCCTCACCTGCGACACCGTATGTCTCGCACCGCTGCTCGCGAACCTTAGCCCGGACGGCGTCCTTGCGGTCAGCCCCGGCGGATGCCCGACAAGTCCCGACCTCTACGACTTTGTCGGACGGACAGGTCCGCCCGAACCCTACCCTCCCCGAACACTCATCTGATCCGACACTGGTCGGGGCGCGCTCCGGCTGTAGCGTCGTTCTGCGATTCCCGGGCGTTTGCTCGGGCATTCGCTGTCCAATGCGTGTGCCGATTATGACTTCACATCATAGGCACAGCGAAACTCAGATGAACCCGGGCCATCAACGCCCGCTCAAGGGAACTGTTATGGCCCGTAATATCGCCGCGCATGCGGTGACGATGCTCGTCACCGCGCTGGCGCTTCTCGGCCTCTGGTTTGCTGCCAGCGCCCAAGCGCCATCCTATCGTTTCGAACCCCTTTCCTCGGAAATCTCTGTCGGCAAGGCGGTGCGGATTGCCGTGCGCCTTGTCGGAGCAGACGGACAACCGGTGTCCACCGCGTCTGCCACTCTGACCTCCACGCGCCTCGACATGGGGCCGGATGGCATGGCGATGATGGAAGCGCCACTCAAGCCGATCGGTGCCGACGAGCCCGGCGTCTTCGCGTTCGAGACCGATATCGGCATGGCCGGACGATGGGCGCTCACAATCGAGGCGACCCTGCGGGACGCGGGCGAAGCGGTGCGCGGCGAGGTCATCTATACGGCCGCGGAGAAAAAGTCGGATGCAGCGCCAGCATCCGGAGGACGCCGGATTCTCTATTACCGCAATCCGATGGGCCTGCCCGACGTCTCGCCCGTGCCGAAAAAGGACTGGATGGGGATGGACTACATCCCCGTATACGAGGATGAAATGTCCGGCCCTCCCGGCACGGTGCGGGTCAGCGTAGAGAAAGTGCAGCGCGCCGGTGTGCGCACGTCGCCCGTGGAACATCATCGACTCATCCGCACGGTACGCGGCTCCGGCATCATCGCCGCGGACGAGTCACGCCTGACGGTAATCACGGCCAAGTTCGACGGTTTTGTGAATCGTCTGGATGTCCGCACCACGGGAGAGGCCGTTCGGGCAGGTCAACCCCTCCTTACGGTATGGATCGAGAGTGGCGACCTGCTGCGCAGGTTGATCGATCTAGCGACGGTGCGTCCTGAAACAGGACCGCAAGCCGAAACGGCCGCGCGCAACTTGCGTCTATTCGACGTCCCGGAGAGAGTAATCAGCGAGATCAAGCGTACGCGATCGACCGTTCGCACCATGGAGTTCCTCGCTCCATCGAATGGAACAGTGCTTGAAAAGCCAGCAATCGATGGCATGCGCTTTAA
>JBFWNZ010000058.1:0-14999 GCA_050250795.1 Alphaproteobacteria bacterium
GTAGCCGGCGCGCTCGACGATGTCGGCGAAGGCGCGGATCGTCGCCTCGTCCGAGCACTCGTACTGCACGCCGGGCCAGGGGTTGAACGGGATCATGTTGATCTTGGACGGGATGCCGTCCAGCAGGCGGACCAACTCGCGGGCGTCGGCCGGGCTGTCGTTCACGCCCTTCAGCATCACATATTCGAAGGTGATGCGCCGGGCGTTGCGCGCACCGGGATAGGCGCGGCAGGCGGCGAGCAGTTCCGCGATCGGCCATTTGCGGTTGACCGGGACCAGAACGTCGCGCAATTCGTCGCGCACGGCGTGCAGCGAAACCGCCAGCATCACGCCCAGCTCCTCGCCGCAGCGCTGCATCATCGGCACCACGCCGGAGGTGGAAAGCGTGATGCGACGCTTCGAAATGGCCAGGCCTTCCTGGTCCATCGCGATCGTCAGCGCCTTCTTCACATTCTCGAAATTGTACAGCGGCTCGCCCATGCCCATCATGACGATGTTGGTCAGCTGCCGGTCCTCGTCGGGCGAGGGCCATTCGCCGAAGGCGTCGCGCGCCAGCATGATCTGGCCGACGATCTCGGATGCCGTCAGGTTGCGCAC
This sequence comes from Alphaproteobacteria bacterium, assembly GCA_050250795.1. Classification (GTDB taxonomy): domain Bacteria; phylum Pseudomonadota; class Alphaproteobacteria; order UBA8366; family UBA8366; genus JBFWNZ01. The sequence goes on from JBFWNZ010000058.1 coordinate 598, forward strand.
CAGCCGCTGGGTGCCGGTGTGGCAGAAGCTGCAGGTCAGCGTGCAGCCGACCTGGCTGGAGACGCAGAGCGTGCCGCGCGTCGCTTCGGGGATATGGACGCATTCGGCGCGGTTGCGGTCCTCGAAATCCAGCAGCCATTTCTGCGTGCCGTCGGTGGAGCGCAGATGCACGGCCACGCCCGGCCGGTCGATGCGCCAGCCCGCGGCCAGCCGCTCGCGCAGCGCCTTGGGCAGGTCGGTCATCGCCTCGAAATCGGTGGCGCCGCGGGCGTACAGCCAGGAATGCAGCTGCTTCGCCCGGAACGGCTTTTCGCCCAGCGTCGCCGCCAGGTCCGCCAAGTCGCGCTTGTCCATCCCGATCAGGTTCGGGCGCGAATCGGCGGCGGCGCCCGCAAGGGGCTGCGCGGCCGGCAGGGCGGATTCGGGCAGGGCGGCTTCCATGCGCATGGATATAGGCGCGCGGCTGGGCGCGCGCAAACCGATTTCGCCGAGTCGGATCGGTATCAGGAGACCTTGCAGGCCTTGCTGATGGCGTCGAGCGCCGCCGCGAAACCCTTCAGCGAGAAGGTATCGGTGGTCACGGTCCCACGGCCGGACGTGCCCTTGACCAACATGCTGCCGCCGTTGCGCATCGCCTTGATCAGGGCGGCGTCGTCGGCCGGCAGCTTGTTCCAGGCGCTCTCGCCGTCGGTGAACAGGGTCAGCGGCTTGTTGGAATCGATCCGCAACTCGGCCTTGCTGTCGGGCTTGAACGGATAGCCGATGTTGATGCTGACCTCGTTGACTTTCTTATCCCAGGGCCGGTGGGTGACATAGGCATAGACCGGACCGCGCGTCGTGTACTTGCCCTCCGACTTGGTCGGCTGGGTCCACATCGAACAGCCGGTGTTGCTGCCCTCCTTGAAAGTCTGCGCGACCCAGTCCTCGAACTTGCCGAGAACCTTGCCCTCCTGGGCAAAGGCTGCGGGCGCGGCGAGGGTGAGGGCGGCGGCGAGAAGGATCGATGCGTGCTTCATGCGCGCAACCTATCAATTCCGCTCCGAGATTCAAGCCCGGGGCGGATCGCCGCCGATGCCCCGGCCTTCAGCGGACGGCCAGCATTCGCTCGACCGCCCGGCGGGCGCGTGCCGCGATCTCCGGATCGACCGTCACTTCATGCGTCATCGTTTCCAGCGCGCGCCGGATGTTCGGCAGGGCGATGCGCTTCATGTGCGGGCACAGGTTGCAGGGCCGCACGAACTCGACATCCGGCACGTCTGCCGCGACGTTGTCGCTCATCGAGCATTCCGTGACCATCAAGACGCGGCCCGGCCGGCGGTCGCGGACGAAGTCGGTCATCTGGGCCGTCGAGCCGACGAAATCCGAGGCGTCGAGCACGTCCGGCGGGCATTCGGGATGGGCGATCACGACCAGCCCGTCGAAGCCCTGGCGATAGCGGCGGATCTCGTCGCCGGTGAACCGCTCATGCACCTCGCAGTGGCCGTGCCAGCCGATCACCTCGACCTCGGTCTGGCCGGCGACGTATTTGGCCAGATACTCGTCGGGCAGGAACAGCACCCGGTCGGTGCCCAGCGACTCGACCACCTTCACCGCGTTGCCCGAGGTGCAGCAGATGTCCGACTCGGCCTTCACCTCCGCGGTGGTGTTGACATAGGTGACGACCGGCACGCCGGGATAGGCCTCGCGCAGCAGCCGGATATCCTGGGCCGTGATCGAGGTGGCGAGCGAGCAGCCGGCCTCCATGTCGGGGATCAGAACGGTCTTATCCGGGTTGATGAGCTTGGCCGTCTCGGCCATGAAGTGGACGCCGCACATCACCAGCACATCGGCCTCCACCGTCGCGGCCTCGCGCGCCAGCGCCAGCGAGTCGCCCACGATGTCGGCGACGCCGTGATAAATCTCCGGCGTCTGATAGTTATGCGCCAGGATCACCGCGTTGCGCTCGCGCTTCAGGCGCTGGATCGCCTCGATATCGGGGGCGAAGACCGGCCATTCCATCGCCGGGATGACGTTGCGCAGCTTGTCGTAGAGCGCATCGGTGGTGGGAATGCGGGGGGGATTGGACGGGGTTGCATGCTGCAGGGCCATCGGGCCGCTCCTTATACTCAACCGGAGTATTTTGTGTGCCGAAGAAAGGCCGGGCTATCCGGCCGCATGCAGTAATACTTATGTTGAGAATAAGAGAGTCAAGCGCTTTTCCGTCGCGGCAGGCCGACTCCGGGGGCCGGCCGTTCCACCAGAACCTCGCGGCGGAAGCGCAGCAGCCGTGCCGGCCGGCCGCCGGCCTCGGTCGTGGTGCCGCCGGTCTCCTCGACCAGGCCCTGGCGCTCGACAAGGCGCCGGAAATTCGGCTTGTGCAGCCGCAGCCCCGCCAGCGCCTCGACCGTGCGCTGCAGCTGAAGGAAGGTGAAGGCGGGCGGCATCAGCTCGAACACGACCGGCCGGTATTTCAGCTTGCCGCGCAGCCGGGCGATGGCGGTGGCGAGGATGCGCCGATGGTCGGCCACCATCGTCTCGCCGCCGCCGGCCGCGGCATCTTCCGGCGTTGCCCAGGTGACGATGCCGTCGCGATGCGGCTCGGGGACCAGTCCGATGCCGTACAGCAGTTCGTAGCGCTCCAGCACCCGCTCGTCGTTCCAGGCCTCGCCGGGCCCGCCGAAGCTGAGCCGCACGCGCTGGATGCGCCGCATCCGTTCGGCGGCATCGCCGGCCGCGTCGCTCCACGCGTTCAGCAGACACTGGATGCGGTCGAGCGCGGCCGGCCGTCCGGCGCGCCAATCCTCCCACGGGAAGAAGCGGTACCAGCCATGCCAGGCGACGCCGGGCGTGGGCACGGCCCCGGCCTCGCGGACCAGTGCCAGATAGCCGATGGAGAGCGGCCGCGGCGCGTCGGCCGCCGCGCCCGTCCGGTTGCGGTCGCCGAAGGTGTAGAGCTGCTCCACATAGCCGATGGCTTGGTGGGTCTGCTCTTCGACCCAGACCCGCAGGCCGGCTTCCAGCGTCCGGTGCTGCGGCTGCAATTCGCCTGAAGGCAGGCTGCGCCGGCCTTGCTCGCCCGGCAGGGTCATGACGCGCGGCTCTTCGCCCGAGACGGCGACGATGGCGGCGCTCAACTCGACGGCAACGCGGTCGCCGTTCACGTCGCGATCCCCGGCCGCCCGCGTCGGCCGTGCCGGTACGGTGCCGCCATGCCCTGGACGCCGATGCCGAGATCGCCACGCATGCGCCGCACCTTGCACGCGGCAGCGGGGCGAGGCAAGGTCCGCCCATTCCAGCCGGAGGCCCGCCCATGGCCGATCATCACATGCACGCCCACGATCACGACCATGACGGCTGCGGCCACGATCACGGTCCGGCAGCGAATCCCGTCTGCGTCGAGGTCACGCGCGGCGGGACGGTCGAGAGCGTGCATCGCGGCAGCGCGGCTGCGGTCGATGCCGAGGGCGGCGCGATGCTGGCCTGGGGCGATGTGGAGACGCCGGTCTATCCGCGTTCGGCGGTGAAGCCGTTGCAGGCTCTGCCCTTTGTCGAAAGCGGTGCGGCCGATTCCTGCACCGATGCCGAGATTGCGCTGGCCTGCGCCTCGCATTCCGGTACGCCGGCGCATGTCGCGGCGGTGACGGCCTGGCTGGCGCGGCTGGGGCTGGGGCCCGATGCGCTGGAATGCGGGCCGCGCTGGCCGCTCGACGAGGCCGATATGCGCGCGCTGGCGCGGGCGGGCGGCGATGCCTCCGTCCTGCACAACAACTGCTCGGGCAAGCATGCGGCGATGCTGGCGACGGCGCTTGCCCGCGGCGAGCCGGCGGGCGGCTATATCGGGGCCGCGCATCCGGTGCAGCAGCGCGTGCGCGGCGTGCTGGAGCAGGTCTGCGGGCGCGTGCTGCGCGATGCGCCGACGGGGATCGACGGCTGCGGCATTCCGGTGATCGGCATTCCGCTCGGTCATCTCGCCTTCGGCTTCGCGCGGCTGGTTGCGCCCGACGAGCTTCCGCCGGAGCGCGCAAGGGCGGCACGCCGGATCGTCGCTGCCATGCAGGCGCATCCGGAGATGGTCGCCGGCCCCGGCCGCTACGACACCGAGGTCATGCGCGCTGCCGGCGGCCGCGTAATCGTCAAGGGCGGCGCCGAAGGCGTGTTCTGCGCCGCCCTGCCGGAATTCGGCATCGGCATCGCGCTCAAATGCGACGACGGCAGCAAGCGCGGCGCGGAAGCGATGCTGACCGCCATCCTGGCCCAGCTCGGCGCCCTGGATGCCGGGATCGCCGCGGCCGTTGCCGGCCGCCTGTCGGTGCCGGTGGAAAGTGCCGCAGGAGCCGCCGTGGGCGAAATCCGCCCCGCCGCCTGGCTGACCGACCCCCAAGCCTGAGGAGAGACCATGAAGGCCGTCCGTATCCATCGTCTGGAAGGCATCGACGCCCTGCAGCTTGAGGATGTCCCCGCGTTGAAGCCCAAACGGGGCATGGTGCGGATCGCGGTGCACGCCGCGGGCGTCAACTTTGCCGATACGCTCGCCGTGCAGGGGCGCTACCAGCACAAGCAGCCTTTGCCCTTTACCCCCGGCATGGAGGTGGCCGGCGAGGTGATCGAGCTGGGCGAGGGCGTCGAGGGCCTGACGGTGGGAACCCGCGTGATGGCGCCGATGCGCGCCGGCGCCTGGGCCGAGGAAGCGCTGTGCGAGGCGGTGCATGCGATCCCGATGCCGGACAACATGGATTACGTGACCGGAGCGGCCTTCTCGCTCAACTACGGCACCAGCCATCTGGCGCTGACGCATCGGGTGAAGCTGGGCGCCGGGCAGACGCTGCTGGTGCTGGGCGCCTCGGGCGGGGTCGGCCTGACGGCGGTCGAGATCGGCAAGGTTCATGGCGCCACGGTGATCGCAGCCGCCAGCTCGCCGGAAAAGCTGGAGATCGCGAAGGCCGCCGGGGCCGACCATGCGGTGGACTATTCCGCCCAGGATCTGCGCGAGACGGTGCTCGGCCTCAGCGGCGGCGTCGACGCGGTCTACGATCCGGTCGGCGGCGAACTGTCGCGCCAGGCGCTGCGCTGCATCAACTACGAGGGCAACCTGATCGTCGTCGGCTTCGCCAGCGGCGACATTCCGCAGATTCCACAGAACTATCTGCTGGTGAAGAACATCGCCGCGGTCGGCTATAGCTGGAGCACCTACCGTTTCCAGCGGCCGGAACTGATGCGCCGCTCGCTGCTGGAGCTGGCGGACTGGTATGCCGCGGGCCGGCTGCATCCGCATGTCAGCCACAGCTTTCCGCTGGCCCGAATCGGCGACGCGCTGCGCACCATCACCGGCCGCGCCTCGACCGGAAAGGTCGTGCTGACGGTCCGGGGCTGAGGGTCAGCCCCGGACGGTCTCCGTTCCGGCGAACAGGGCGGCGAGGGCCGCCTCGTCCAGCGTTTCCTTCTCCAGCAGTTGGGCGGCACCCGCTTCCAGCGTCGCCCGCTCGCGCTCCAGGATGCCGCGGGCCTCGGCATAGGCGCCTGCGACGATCTCGCGCACGGCGCAGTCGATCTCGCGCGCCGTCTCCTCGCTGAAGTCGCGATCGTGCCAGGGCGGGCGCATGCCGTTCTCCAGGAAGCGGGAGCTTTCCTTCTCGTAGGCGACATGGCCCAGCCCCGGCTCCATGCCGTAGCGCGTGACCATGGCGCGGGCGATGTCGGTGGCCTTGGCGAGATCGTCCGCCGCGCCGGTCGAGAGATGGCCGAAGATCAGGTCCTCCGCCGCGCGGCCGGCCAGCAGCACCGCCATCTTGTTTACCAGCTCGTCGCGGGTCATCAGGAAGCGGTCCTCGGTCGGCCGCTGGATGGTGTAACCCAACGCGCCGATGCCGCGCGGGATGATCGATACCTTGTGCACCTTGTCGGTGCCGCCCACCGACAGCGCGACCAGCGCATGGCCCATCTCGTGATGCGCGACCACCTTGCGTTCGAAGGGGTTGAGCAGGCGGTTGCGTTTCTCCAGCCCGGCGACGATGCGCTCGACCGCGGCGGTGAACTCGGCCATGCCGACGGCATCCTTGCCGCGGCGAGTGGCCAGCAGGGCGGCCTCGTTGACGAGGTTGGCGAGGTCGGCGCCGGTGAAGCCGGGCGTCAGTTCCGCAATCTGGGCCGCGTCCACGTCGCCCGCCAGCTTGGCCTTGGGCAGATGGACCTTGAGGATGTCGATGCGGCCCTTGCGGTCCGGCCGGTCGACCAGCACCTGCCGGTCGAAGCGTCCGGCCCGCAGCAGGGCGGGATCGAGGATTTCCGGGCGGTTGGTGGCGGCCAGCAGGATCAGGCCCTCGCCGGAATCGAAACCGTCGAGTTCGGAGAGAAGCTGGTTCAGCGTCTGTTCCTTTTCGTCATGGCCGCCGGCGAAGGGGCCCATGCCGCGGGCCCGGCCCAGCGCATCCAGCTCATCGATGAAGATGATCGCCGGGGCCTGGCGGTGCGCCTGCTCGAACAGGTCGCGGACGCGCGCCGCGCCGACGCCCACGAACATCTCGACGAATTCCGAGCCGTTGATCGAGAAGAAGGGCACGCCCGCCTCGCCGGCCACCGCGCGGGCCAGCAGCGTCTTGCCGGTGCCCGGCGGCCCGACCAGCAGCACGCCCTTGGGGATATGCGCCCCCAGCCGGCCATAGCGCCGCGGATCCTTGAGAAAGGCCACGACCTCCTGCAGCTCTTCCTTCGCCTCGTCCACACCCGCGACATCGGCAAAGGCGACCTTGGTGTCCTTCTCGACATAGACCTTGGCCTTGGACTTGCCGATGGACATGAGGCCGCCGCCGATGCCGCCGGACATGCGGCGCATCAGGAACATCCACAGGCCGAAGAACACGACGACCGGCAGGATCCAGGACAGGATGTCGCGCAGCAGCGTGCTCTCGACGCGGCCGCTGTACTCGACGCCGTACTTGCCGAAATCCTCGGCGATGGCAGGGTCGACCCTGACCGCCTCGACCCGGGTCTGGCCGTCCTGCGGCGCCTTCAGCTCGCCGCGAACGATCCGCTCCGTCACCGTGACGCGCGAGAGCTTGCCTTCGGCCAGCAGCTTGTGAAATTCGCTGTAGGGAACGGTCTCGGTCCGCTGGCTCTCGATCCACAGATTCTGCAGCCAGAGGATGGCCAGCACCGCCGCCATCACGTACCAGATGTTGAACTGGGTCTTCTTGTCCATGGCATGCCCTCAGGACAGGAACGGCTCCAGGCGATCCATCGCCGCCTCCAGAACTTCCGGCGACCGCGCATAGCACAGGCGCAGCCACCCCTCGGCCTCGGGCCCGAAGGCGGTGCCGGGAGCAAGGCCCACCTTGGCCTCGCGGACCAGCGTCTTGCAGAACTCAAGCCCGTTCGCCATGCCGTCCAGCGCGAAGAAGGCGTAGAAGGCGGCGACCGGCGGGGTGTAGCGGACGCGGGGCAAGGCCGCCAGCCGCCGGTCCACGACCGCGCGACCGGCGCGGCAGCGCGCCGCCATGGCCTCGACGAATCCCTCGCCGTCGCGCAACGCGGCGATGGCCGCGTGTTGCAGGAAGGGCGGGGTGCCGCTGGTGTTGTATTCGACCAGATTGGCAAGCCATTGGGCATAGGCCGGCGGATGCACCACCCAGCCGATGCGCCAGCCGGTCATCGCCCAGGCCTTGGAGAAGCTGTTGACCACCAGGACAGGATCGTCGGGCGCCATCGCCTCCAGGAAGGAGGGCGCGGCCCGGCGTCCATAGACGATACGGGCATAGACCTCGTCGGCGATCACCCACAATCCCCGCGAGCGGGCGAAATCCAGCACCGCACGCTGTTCCGCCGCGGTCATCGTCCAGCCGGTCGGGTTGTTCGGCGAATTGACGAACAGCGCGCGCGTACGGCCGTCGCAGGCATCGAACAATCGGTCGAGATCGAGCTGCCACGCGCCGTCCTGGCGCGGCGACAGCGGCACCTGGCGCGGCTGGCCGCCCAGCACCTGGACCGCCGCGCCGGCATTGGGCCAGACCGGGCCCAGCAGGACGACATTGTCGCCGGGGTCCACCAGGGTCTGGAGGATCAGCATGATCGCCGACATGCCCGAAGAGGTGACGGTGACGCGCTCGACATCGACGTCGATGCCGTAGAGACCGGAATTGTAGCCGGCGATGGCCTCGCGCAGCGCCGGGATGCCGCGCTTATGCGGATAGAAGGTATGACCGGCGGCAAGCGCGTCCGCCGCGGCGCGGTTCACGAATGCGGCGCTGGCGACGTCGGACTCGCCGTACCACAGGGGGATGATGTCCGGATCGCCCATGCCGAGGCTGGACACCTGCATGATCTGCTGGGTCTCCAGATCCAGGATCGCCGGCCGCAGCCGCGGCAGTCCCGGTATCGCGCCCGCTGGGTCCGTCATCGTCCGGTCCTCGTCACGCCTGTTCCGGCAGAACATGCCGGCCGCGGCGGTGCGGATGTCAACATTTGTAAACAGGCGCGTCCCGGCGGCCATGGCCGGGCGGGCAGAAGCGCCGCGCCTGCGCGGACAATGTCAGCATATGTCAACATCGCCCCGCACCGGCTCCGTATCGCTCCGCCGGCGGTCTTTCGGAGATGGGAGCCGAGCGAAGCGATTCAAGCGCCGCCGCAGCATTGTGGCGGCCCGTATTTGCAGGCAAGAATGCGCGGCAATTATGAACCGACCCGGAGGAACGGCCCGTGCCCCAGCCCAACATCTCGCTCGTCGTCGAATACACGGTGAAGAAGGAATACTGGGATCAGTTCCTGGCCGTGATCCGCGAGCATGCCGCCGGCACGCTGGCCGAGGACAAGGATTGCCTGCAGTTCGACGTGCTGGTCCCGACCGAGCCCGGCGACCGGATTTTCCTCTACGAGCGGTATCGCGACGAGAACGCCTACCAGGCCCATACCAAGACGCCCCGGCTGGCCAGCGTGCGCGAGAAATACGCGCATATGCTGTCCGACCGGCGGATCGTGAAGACCGCGGTGGGGTGACCATAGACCGCGTCAGGCTTCGCTGTCGGCGAACAGCTCCGTCAGCACCCTCACCACCGCTCGGCGGGTGTCCTCGCTCGCGGCTCCGAGACGCTTGATCAACCGCTCCTTGTCCACGACTCGAATCTGATCGAGCGCGATCTGTCCGTGTTTGTCCTGAAAGGAGAGGGGAACGCGCGTCGGATAGCTGCGCTGTGCCGATGTCAGCGGCGCGACGATGACTGTCCGCAAATGGCGGTTCATTTCATCGGGCGACACGATGAGGCAGGGCCGCGTCTTGCGCATTTCCGAGCCGATGGTGGGATCGAGGCCGATCAGGAAGATGTCGAACCGTCGAACCGACCTCACCATGTCCAATCCGAATCGTCAGCGGTCTCCGAGAGTCCGTCGGGCAGAAGCGGCGCGTCGTCGCCGGCTTCCGCCATTGCTGCGAACTGGGCTTCCCACCCTGCGCGGGGCGGTCGGGCGGGCGCGACGATCAGGGCACCGTCACGGATGGAAAGGTCCACCTCCGTCTCGAAGCCGCATTGGTCGATGATGGCCTTCGGAATGCGGATTCCTTGCGAGTTGCCGATTTTGACCATCTTCGCCTTCATATTCGCCTCCTGTTCAGGGGGCACAATGTAATTACGCGAAGCGGAGCCGGCAAGTCAGGTCCGTAGCTGGGGAAGGTCGCGGTAGAGGTCGAGCGCCTGGGGGTTGTCGAGAGCCTCGGTGTTCTTCACCGGGCGTCCATGCACCACGTCGCGCACCGCCAGTTCGGTGATCTTGCCGGACTTGGTGCGCGGAATGTCGGCGACGGCGATCACCTTGGCCGGGACGTGGCGGGGCGAGCAGTTCTCGCGGATGCGGGTGCGGATGCGCGCGGTCAGCGCCTCGTCCAGCACCACGCCCGGCGCCAGTCGGACGAACAGCACGATGCGGGTGTCGCGCTCCCAGTCCTGGCCGATGCAGATCGCTTCCAGGATCTCGTCCATCCGCTCGACCTGGCGATAGATTTCGGCGGTGCCGATGCGCACCCCGCCGGGGTTCAGCGTGGCGTCCGAGCGGCCATAGATCACGAATCCGCCGCGCGGCGTGATCTCGGCGAAATCGCCATGGCACCAGATATTGGGGAAGCGGGCGAAATAGGCGTCGTGGAAGCGTTTGCCGTCGGGGTCGTTCCAGAAGCCCAGCGGCACGGTGGGGAAGGGCCGGGTGCAGACCAGTTCGCCCTTCTCGCCCTGTACGGGATTGCCGTCCTCGTCGAACACCGTCGTCGCCATGCCCAGGCAAGGCCCCTGAATCTCGCCGCGCCAGACCGGCGCGATGGGGATGCCGGCGACGAAGCAGCCGAAGATGTCGGTGCCGCCCGAGATCGAGGCGAGATGCACGTCCTTCTTCAGGTTGCGATAGACATAGTCGAAGCCCTCGGGCACCAGCGGCGAGCCGGTGGAGGCGATGACGCGCAAGGCCGGCAGCCGGTAGCGGCCGATGGCACGGAAGCCAGCATTGTTCAGCCCGTCGATGTATTTGGCGGAGGTGCCGAACTGGTTGATGCCGGCGCTCTCGGCGTAGTCCCAGAGCGTCTCGGGGCCGGGATAGGTTGGCGAGCCGTCATAGAGCGCCAGCGTTGCCTCCGACGCCAATGCGCCGACCAGCCAGTTCCACATCATCCAGCCGCAGGTGGTGAAGTAGAAGACCCGGTCGCCCGGCTTCATGTCGCAATGCAGCCGGTGTTCCTTGAGGTTCTGGAGCAGCGAGCCGCCGGCGCCGTGGACGATGCATTTCGGCGCGCCGGTCGTGCCCGAGGAATAGAGAATGTAGAGCGGGTGGTCGAAGGGCAGGCGGCGGAAGGGAATCTCGCCCGCCGGATGCGGCGCGATGAAATCGGCCCAGTGCACCGCATGCGGCACGGCGGACAAATCCGCGCGTTCGCGCAGCAGCGGGAAGACGACGACGCGCTCGACCGAAGGCAGGCGCGAGGCGATCTCCGCCAGCTTGGGCAGCACGTCGATGCTCTTGCCGTTATAGGCATAGCCCTCGGTCGCGAACAGGATGCGCGGCTCGACCTGGCCGAATCGGTCGAGCACCCCCTGGACCCCGAAATCGGGCGAGCAGGAGGTCCAGACCCCGCCCAGCGCCATCACCGCCAGTGCGGCAACGATGGTTTCGGGCGCGTTGGGCACGAAGCCGCCGACCCGGTCGCCGGGTTGAAGCCCGGCCGCCTGCAAGGCCGCCGCGACGCGCGACACCGCTGCATGCAATTCGCGCCAGCTCATCTCGCGGCGAACGCGATCCTCGGCGCGGAACAGCAGCGCAGGCCCATCGTCCCGGCGGCGCAGCAGGTTCTCGGCATAGTTCAGCCGCGCGTCCGGAAAGAAGCGGGCGCCCGGCATGCGGTCGCCATCGACCAGCACGCGCTCGCCGCGGGTTTCCGCGATCACGCCGCAGAAATCCCAGAGCGAGAGGTAGAACTTCTCCATCTCGTCGAGCGAGAAGCGATGCAGGGCGTCGTAGTCGGGGATCACGCTGTTCCAGCGATCCTCGACCGCCCGCATGAAGGCGGTGATGTTGGCGGCGGCGATGCGGCCGGCGGATGGCTGCCAGAGCGGGTCGGTCACCGCGGCGTTCTCCCTGGTTGTGCGGCGGCCTCGTTCGCGCGGGTCCACCTCTCCGTCCTGAACCCTGGATATCACGGGCCTTCCGGCCGGTCTATCGGCCCTGCGGCGGGGATGGCGGTGGCTGTTCCAGCATCCGGCGTGCCTCGGCACGGTGCCGCTCGGTGACATGGCCGCTGACCAGACCCCAGGTGGCCCAGAAGACCGAGGCGTCGTCGGCGAAGCCGAGCCCGGCCAGGAAATCGGGGATCATGTCGGTCGGCAGAACGAAATAGGCGAGCGCCCCCAGAATCGCGGCCTTGATGTGGCGCGGGGTGGCGGGATCGATGGCGGCGTAATAGGACGCCACGGCCTCGTCCGCGAAGGGGATGAAGCCGAGATAGCGCCGCAGCTTGCGCCAGAAGCCGCTGCGGACCACGCGCGCATCGCGCGCCATCCGGCGCGGATCGACCGGCAGCATCGGAAGATCGCTCATGCCGCATATGTTGGCACGCAATGGCCGCAGGCAAGAGGGCGGGCGGTTGCCACCTCCGGAACGGTTTGCGATTCTGCGGCCATAACTAAAGGCTGGAGGAACGCCGCATGGAGATTTCGGGGCTGCCGGTGGTGGTGACGGGGGGCGGATCGGGGCTGGGCGCCGGGACGGCGCGGGCCTTCGCAGCGGCCGGCGCGCGGGTGGCAGTGTTCGACGTGAACCGGGCCGGTGCCGAAGCGGTGGCGGCGGAGATCGGCGGCGTCGCGGCATTCTGCGACGTGGCGGACGAAGCCAGCGCGGAAGCGGCCTTCGCCACGGCACGGGCGGCGCATGGGCCCTGTGCGGTGCTGGTCAACTGCGCCGGGGTGGCGACGGCGACCCTGCTGCTGGGCAAGGACGGGCCGATCCCGCTGGCCGAGATCGAGCGGATCATCCGCATCAACCTGCTGGGCACGATCAACATGATGCGCCTTGCCGCCGCCGAGATGACGGCGCGCGATCCCGATCACGAGGGCGAGCGCGGCGTGATCGTCAACACCGCCTCGGTCTCGGCCTATGACGGCGCGGTCGGGCAGACGGCCTATGCCGCGTCCAAGGGCGGGGTGGCGGCGCTGGTCCTGCCGGCGGCGCGGGAACTGGCGCGCAACGGCATCCGCGTGCTGGCCATCGCGCCGGGCCTGTTCGAGACGCCGATGGCGATGTCGATGCCGGACCGGGTGCGCGGCCGGATCGCCGACACGCTGATGTTCCCCAAGCGGCTGGGCACGCCCGCCGACTATGCGCGGCTGGCCATCCACATGGTGGAGAACGTGCTGCTGAACGGCGAGGTGGTGCGGCTGGACAGCGGCATGCGCATGCCGCCGCGCTAACGGTCCGCCGTTCCGGCCCGTTCCGGCGCCAGATCGTGGGCGATGCGCCGGGCGGCCAGGATGGTCTTTGGGTCCAGCGCGGCCTGGATGCGGTCGCGCAGCTGGATGGCCGGGGGATAGCCCGCGCGCGCCGAGACCAGCAGCCACGCATAGGCCCGCGCCTCGTCCTTGGGCACGCCGCGGCCCTGGCCGTAGAGGCTGGCGATGAGCACCTGCGCGGGGGCATAGCCCTGGGCGGCGGCGGCGAGGCACCAGCCGGCGGCGGTCTTGTCGTCAGGCTGGACCGTCGCGCCGTCCAGCAGCAATTCGGCGAGCGCGAACTGCGAGTCCGGGAACCCGGCCTGGGCGGCCTTCAGGTAGAGCGCGACCGCACCGGCCGGATCGGCGGGCATGCCGCGGCCGTTCTCCATCAGCAGGGCGAGGTTGTGCATCGACGCCGCATCGCCGGCATCGGCGGCGCGGCGATAGAGGGCGGCGGCGCGGGCGTCGTCCTGCGGCACGCCGTCGCCCTTCTCGGACAGCAGCGCCAGATGGAACATGGCGTCGATCTGGCCCTTCTCGGCGGCGCGGCCGAACCAGACAGCAGCCTCAGCGGGGTCGGCGGTCACGCCGCGGCCCAGCTCGTATTGCAGCCCGACGGAGAAGGTGGCGAGCGGGTCGCCCTTGTCCGCCGCGCGGCGGAACCAGGCGAGCGCTCGGCCGAAATCCTGCGGCACGCCCTGGCCGGCGGTGTAGAGCGCGGCGATCCGCTTCTGCGCTTCGACCGATCCGGCTTCGGCGGCCTGTTCGATCAGGCGCGCGCCCGCGGTCCAGTGCTCGGGGCGGGTGGCGTGGGCGAGGACGGATTCGCCGCGCGCGAGCAGGGCCGCGGCATCGCGCTGCTGGGCGGCGAGGGGAAGGGGAGCGAGAAGCGCCGCCCACAGGACGGCGGCAAGCGCGGCCGCGCGGCCGGGTCTCACCGTGCGGGCCGCCAGTCGGCGACCAGCCGTTTTGCCGCGTCGAGCTGGGCCGGCGTGAGCTGGGCCGCGATGGTGTCGCGGTCCCCGGCCGCCGCCGTGCGGCGGTCGTCGGTCAGCGCCGCCGTGGCCAGACTCTTCCATTTATAGGCTTCGACCAGATCGCGCGGTACGCCGCGGCCCTCGTAATACAGCGAGCCGAGATTGTTCTGCGCCGTGCCGTGGCCCTGCGCCGCAGCCCGGCGGTACCACGCGGCGGCCGCGGCGAAATCCACGGGTCCGGCGCGGCCGAGCTCGCTGTAGAGCCCCAGGTTGAACTGTGCCGAGGGTTCGCCCTGCTCCGCCGCCTTGCGGTACCATTGCGCGGCGGCGGCCTCGTCCTTGCGCAAACCGGCGCCGGTCTCGTGCATCACTCCCAGCATGAACTGGGCCTTCGGGTCGCCCTTCTGGGCGAGCGGCTGAAGCTCGCGCAGGGCGGCGGCATTGTCGCCGCGCGCGAAGGCGTCGAGGCCGGCGCGCAGATCGGCGGCGGCCGGCG